>JAXITH010000010.1:0-11545 GCA_034680185.1 Candidatus Planktophila sp. | reverse complement strand
TCAGAGCTTTCATGGAAGCACATTGATCACCCAGGTGAAGTTGTTGAAGTTGGCGATGAAGTAACCGTAGAAGTTCTCGAAGTTGATTTCGAGCGTGAGCGTGTTTCACTTTCTCTTAAGGCGACACAAGAAGATCCATGGCAAGCATTTGCTCGCACCCACACAATCAATCAGGTTGTTCCGGGCGTCGTTACAAAGCTTGTTCCATTCGGCGCATTCATTCGTGTTCACGAAGGAATTGAAGGACTTGTTCACATCTCAGAGTTGGCAGAACGCCACGTTGAGATCCCAGAGCAGGTTGTTGCTGTTGATGACGAACTATTCGTAAAGATCATCGATATCGATCTAGAGCGTCGTCGCATCTCACTATCTCTTAAGCAGGCAAATGAAGGTACTGAAGTAGAGATCGAAGCATTCGATCCAACCCAATACGGCATGGCAGCTCGCTATGACGCAGACGGAAACTTCATCTACCCAGAAGGTTTCGATCCTGATACTCAGGAATGGAAGCCAGGATTTGATGCTCAGCGCGAAGAGTGGGAGCGTCAGTACCAAGAAGCACAAACTCGCTTCCTCGCTCACAAGAAGCAGAAGGCAGAAGCAAAAGCAGCAGATGCTGCAGCTCCTGCTACTGAAGAAGCAGCTGCTGAATAATTGGTAGGTAATGAAAAAGGGCTCACCTTAGGGTGGGCCTTTTTTCATATCCCAATCTGGAAGTGAAAGGTAGAGTCTGAACCATGTTGGTCGTCGCACTTACCGGTGGAATAGGCGCAGGTAAATCTCTTGTTGCCCAGTACTTCTCTGAGCTCGGCGCACGAGTTGTTGATGCCGATCAATTAGCGCGAATTGCGATCGAGCGCGGTTCCGCAGGTTTCGATGAAGTAGTCACTCGATTCGGTGAAGGTATTTTGCGCAATGGCGATATCGACCGTAAGGCGCTTGGTGAAATTGTCTTTAAAGATAAATCCGCAAAGGCTGCGTTAGAGGCAATAATTCATCCAAAAGTTCGTGAACTTTTCTTTGAGGTCGTTAACGATTTAGCAGCGGATGAAATTCTTATCTATGAAATCCCACTTTTGGTTGAAACTGATGCGGCGTCAAACTTTGATCAGATCATTACAGTCGAGGCCGATCTGGAACTGAGAAAGAGTCGACTTTTAAAACGCGGGATGTTTATCTCTGAGATCGAATCTCGCTTGGCTGCACAAGCCTCGCCGGCAGAGCGCGAAGCTGTTGCCACGCATGTAATTGAAAATAGTGGCGATGAAGATCAGTTGCTGCGTAAAGTGGAGAATCTCTGGGAGGAACTCCAGCGCCTTTCAAAGTAGGCTTGGAAAATGCGCCCGATATCTGATCTCCAGCGGAAGGTTCACCCTTTCCAGGTAATCAGTGATTATGTGCCGGCGGGGGATCAGCCACATGCGATCGAAGAGATCGTGAGCCGGATTAACGCCGGCGAAAAAGATGTTGTCCTGTTAGGTGCGACAGGTACCGGAAAGTCAGCGACAACTGCATGGCTGATCGAACACTTACAGCGTCCGACTTTAGTTTTGGCGCCGAATAAAACCTTGGCCGCTCAGCTTGCCAACGAATTCCGTGAACTATTGCCCAATAACGCGGTTGAGTACTTTGTTTCTTACTACGACTATTACCAACCCGAAGCCTATGTTCCTCAGACCGACACCTTTATCGAGAAAGACTCCAGTGTTAATGATGAAGTAGAACGGTTGCGACACTCTGCAACTAATTCACTACTAACGCGTCGCGATGTAATCGTTGTCGCCACCGTTTCGTGTATTTATGGTCTTGGAACTCCGCAGGAGTACATCGACCGAATGATTCGTCTCAAAGTTGGCGATGAGATTGAACGCAACCAACTCTTGCGCAGATTCGTGGACGTTCAATACTCCCGTAACGATATGGCCTTTGAGCGAGGTACTTTCCGGGTACGTGGCGACACCATCGAGATTATTCCGATGTATGAAGAACTTGCGATTCGCATTGAGATGTTCGGCGATGAGATCGAGAAGATTATGACTTTACATCCGCTCACCGGCGAGATAATTCGTGATGAAACTGAGATCTACATCTTCCCAGCAACGCATTATGCGGCTGGACCGGAGACGCTGAAGCGCGCGATGGGCGATATCGAAGACGAACTTCAGATCCAGTTAAATCTCTTTGAAAAGCAGGGCAAACTTCTTGAGGCGCAGCGACTTCGTATGCGCACCACCTTTGATCTTGAGATGATGCAGCAACTCGGTTTCTGTTCTGGTATCGAAAACTATTCCCGTCACTTAGATGGTCGTGAGCCAGGGTCAGCTCCAAACTGTCTACTCGATTACTTCCCAGAAGATTTCTTAGTTGTGATCGATGAAAGCCATGTCACGGTTCCGCAAATTGGCGCCATGTTCGAAGGTGATGCTTCTCGTAAACGTACATTGGTGGAACATGGTTTCCGCCTTCCAAGCGCCCTCGATAACCGCCCATTACGTTGGCCAGAATTTCTAGAACGCGTTGGTCAAACTGTTTACCTATCGGCAACTCCTGGAAAGTATGAGATGGAGAAAGTTGGGGGAGATGTAGTCGAACAGGTAATTCGTCCGACTGGTTTGGTGGACCCAGCAATCATTATTAAGCCAATCAAGGGTCAGATAGATGATCTGCTAAATGAGATCAACATTCGCGCTGCTAAGAATGAACGAGTACTTGTAACAACTTTGACTAAGAAGATGTCTGAAGATCTCACCGACTACCTGCAAGAACGCGGAGTTCGTGTTCGATACTTGCACTCAGAGGTTGACACCCTGCGTCGCGTTGAGCTTCTACGCGAACTTCGCTCTGGCGAATACGATGTTTTGATCGGTATTAACTTGCTCCGCGAAGGTTTGGACTTGCCTGAAGTGTCGCTGGTTGCAATCTTGGATGCAGATAAAGAAGGTTTCTTGCGATCAGCGACTTCGCTGATTCAAACTATCGGACGCGCAGCACGAAATGTTTCTGGTGAAGTCCATATGTATGCTGACAACATCACTAAATCTATGGCTCAGGCGATCGATGAAACAAATCGTCGTCGCGCTAAGCAAGTTGCCTACAATCTCGAACGTGGCGTTGATCCGCAACCACTTCGTAAAAAGATTGCCGACATTACCGACACGATTGCGCGCGAGAGTGACGACACCGATGAACTTATGGCTGCGCGTAAATCATCAGGCAAAGCCAAGGGGTCAACATCGGTCCTTGATATTGGCTTCAACGCCCGCACCGTGATTTCGCTACCGCGCCAAGAACTACTTGCCTTGATAGGCTCGCTCACCGAACAGATGCGTAGCGCTGCTGGTGATCTACAGTTTGAACTCGCAGCGCGTCTGCGCGATGAGATTAGAGAGCTCAAGAAAGAGCTCCGCGGAATGGATGAGGCGGGAATTTAATTGAGCATCGATAAGTTAATCGTGCGCGGTGCCCGCGAGCACAACTTAAAGAATGTCTCTATCGAACTTCCACGAGAATCTTTGATCGTCTTCACCGGTCTTTCCGGTTCCGGTAAATCTAGTCTGGCATTCGACACCATCTTCGCTGAAGGTCAGCGTCGCTATGTCGAATCACTTTCGGCCTATGCCCGCCAATTCTTGGGGCAGATGGATAAGCCAGATGTTGATTTCATCGAAGGTTTATCGCCAGCTGTTTCGATCGATCAGAAGTCAACTAACCGAAATCCACGTTCGACTGTTGGCACCATCACCGAGGTTTACGATTATTTACGCCTGCTCTTCGCCCGCGCCGGTCGCCCGCATTGTCCAAAATGTGGCGAAGCAGTCTCACGGCAGAGCCCGCAACAAATCGTTGATCAGATTCTTACTATGCCGGCAACGACTAAGTTCCAAGTTTTAGCGCCGGTAATTCGCGAACGAAAAGGCGAATTCGTTGATCTCTTCGCCGAGCTAGTTACCCAAGGTTATTCCCGTGCTCGCGTCGACGGCGAAACCATCTCGCTTTCTGAACCACCGAAGTTAAAGAAGCAAGAGAAGCACACAATCGAAGTTGTCGTAGATCGTTTGACTGCGAAATCCGAATCAAAGTCTCGCCTCACCGATTCAATCGAAACTGCACTGCGTTTAGCTTCCGGGATAGTCCTTCTAGATTTCGTAGATGCAAAAGGTGCTGAGAAAGAACGCACCTACAGCGAGCATCTGGCCTGCCATGATTGCAATCTTTCTTTCGAAGAGCTCGAGCCAAGGTCTTTCTCATTTAACTCACCATTTGGCGCCTGCCCTGAATGTTCAGGTATTGGCACAAAGCTTGAGGTAGATGAAGAGCTAGTTATTCCTGATGACAACCTGTCGATTAACGACGGCGCAATTGCACCTTGGTCTAGCGGTCATACCTCCGAATATTTCCTACGCTTACTTGAAGCGCTATCTGAAGAAGTTAAATTCTCGCTCGATAATCCTTGGAAAAAGCTATCGGTTAAGGCGAAGGAAGCAATCCTTAATGGCTTCGAATATGAAGTGCATGTTAAGTACAAGAACCGCTATGGCCGCGTTCGCAATTACTCATCCGGTTTTGAAGGCGTCATTCCATTTATTCATCGCAAGCATGATGAGACAGATAGCGATTATTCTCGCGAAAAGTACGAGTCCTATATGCGTCAGATTCCTTGCAATGTCTGTAAAGGTGCCCGTCTAAAACCTGAAGTTTTGTCGGTAACCGTGGGGGATAAGAGCATTGCCGAGATCTGCGAACTCTCAATTGCTGATTGCGCAGCTTTCCTAAAGAGTATTTCGCTGAACGCACGCGAGGCACAGATCGCCGAACGCGTTATGAAAGAAGTGCATGCGCGCTTAGGTTTCTTGCTCGATGTTGGCCTCGATTACCTTTCTCTTGCTCGACCTGCTGCCACACTCTCTGGTGGCGAGGCGCAACGTATCCGCTTAGCTACGCAAATCGGTTCTGGCTTGGTCGGCGTTCTCTATGTTCTGGATGAACCAAGTATTGGTCTTCATCAACGCGATAACCGTCGCCTGATCGATACGCTCACCCGTCTGCGCGATCTCGGAAACACCTTGATCGTTGTTGAACATGATGAAGAGACAATTCGTACCGCGGACTGGATCGTAGATATCGGCCCGGGCGCCGGAGAACACGGTGGCAAAGTTGTTGTTTCAGGTTCTTATGAAGAGTTAATTGCATCTGAAGAATCGATTACAGGCGCATATCTTTCGGGCCGTAAATCAATTGCCATTCCAGATAAACGTCGTCCGCTAGATCCCAAGCGCAAGTTGGTTATCAAGGGCGCTAAAGAGAACAACTTAAAGGATGTAGAAGTCGAAATTCCTCTTGGCGTCTTTGTCTCCGTTACAGGAGTTAGCGGTTCAGGTAAATCAACGCTGGTAAATGACATTCTCTACACAACTTTGGCCAACAAGTTAAATGGAGCAAGGTTAGTTCCGGGGCGCCACCGAACTGTTACTGGCGTGGATCAATTAGATAAGGTTGTTCACGTAGATCAATCGCCGATTGGTCGCACACCTCGATCCAACCCGGCGACATACACAGGTGTATTCGACAAAGTCCGTGCGCTTTTTGCCGAGACGACCGAAGCCAAGGTACGTGGATACCAACAGGGACGGTTCTCCTTTAACGTAAAAGGCGGCCGCTGCGAGAACTGTTCAGGCGATGGCACGATCACAATAGAGATGAACTTCTTGCCAGATGTTTATGTACCGTGCGAGGTTTGCCACGGTGCGCGTTACAACCGCGAGACTCTTGAAGTTCACTACAAAGGCAAGACCATCGCTGAAGTTCTCGACATGCCGATCGAAATTGCCCATACCTTCTTCGAATCAGTTCCAACTATTGCTCGATATTTGAAGACTCTCTGCGACGTGGGTCTCGGATATGTTCGACTAGGTCAGTCAGCACCGACGCTGTCAGGTGGTGAGGCTCAGCGCGTAAAGCTGGCAACCGAGTTACAACGCCGTTCCACAGGACGCACGATCTATGTTTTGGATGAACCAACTACCGGCCTGCACTTTGAAGATGTGAGCAAATTGCTCGGAGTGCTTAGTCGCTTAGTTGATTCTGGAAATACCGTGGTCGTTATCGAGCATAACCTCGACGTCATTAAATGCTCTGACTGGGTTATCGATATGGGCCCTGAAGGCGGCTTCCGCGGAGGCACTGTTGTCGCTGAAGGAACCCCAGAAGAAGTTGCAAAAGTTAAGGCGAGCTACACCGGGGGATTCCTGGCAGAAATTCTCGCTTCCAATCGTGCGCCGGCTAAGAAAAAGGCTGCCGTTAAGTAAATGGCTGATCCAGCTAGTTATCGCCCGAAAGAGATTCCAGAACTACCTGGGGTTTACCGGTTCTATAACGGCAAAGATAAAGTCATCTACGTCGGCAAAGCAAAGAATTTAAAGAATCGCCTAACAACTTATTTTGGCTCAAACCTCGCGCGCAAGACGCACCGCATGGTTAATGAAGCGGTCCGAGTTGATTGGACGATCGTCGCCACTGAACTCGAAGCGCTGGCTCTGGAATTTTCTTGGATCAAGCAATATCAACCTACATATAACGTCCAATTTAAAGATGACAAGTCATATCCGTATCTAGCAATCTCAATGCAAGATGAATTTCCTCGCATCTTTATTACTCGTAAAGAGAAGCGCCCGGGACTTAAGTACTTTGGCCCTTACACAAACGCTTGGGCGCTACGAAACACCTATGAAGTTTTGCTTAAAGTCTTTCCAGTACGTTCCTGCTCAGAGGGAAACTTTGCCCGCGCCAAACGTAGTAAACGCCAATGTTTACTCGGTGATATTGGTAAGTGCGCCGCTCCTTGCGTTGGCTGGGTTACGCCCGAAGAGCACCGCGAGATTGCAGTAAAACTCGATGCCTTTATGGAGAAAGGCATGGAAGATATCCTGCCAAAGTTGCGTAGCGAGATGGATGCAGCATCAGAGCGCGAAGAGTTTGAACGTGCAGCGCGTATTCGCGATCAGATCGAATCATTTGAAAAGGCGCAGCGTTCCACCCAAGGAAATCTCTCAGATGATCTAGATGGCGATTTCATTTCAATTCATGAAGAAGGGCTGCACGCCGCGGGATCAATCTTTATGGTGCGACGAGGTTCGATTAAGGGATCGCGTTCCTGGATTGTGGATCAAGAGCGCGCACTGGAAGGGGATGACCAGGTGGCATCGCTCTTCTTCTCAATCTATAGCCAGAGCGCGCCAACCGATATTCCAAATGAAATTTATCTAAACCGCGAGCCCGCTGACCAAGAGGCGCTAGAAGCATGGCTAACTGGGTTGCGTGGGGCGAAGGTTTCGATCAAAGTTCCCCAACGTGGAGAAAAGGTCGAATTGCTGCAGACTGTCGCGCGCAATGCTCACTACGCCTTGATTCAGTTCTTAAGTAAGCGAGCTACCGATGCTGCGGTAAGCGGCAAGGCGCTATTGGAAATCGAAGAACAGTTAGAACTAAAGCGGACGCCACTGCGTATTGAGTGTTATGACATCTCAAATATCTCGGGTACATCAGTTGTGGCATCAATGGTGGTCTTCGAAGACGGCATGGCTAAGAAGAGCGAATACCGTCGCTTCATCATCGATACCAAGGAAGCAACCGATGACACCCGCGCGATGCATCAAGTTATTACTCGTCGTATGAAGCGCTTGCTCAATGACCGTGCCGTTGATGAGAGCGATGTAGCAGCCATTGGTGGAAAGCTAAGTAAGTTCTCGTACCCACCACAGTTGATCGTTGTTGATGGTGGCGCACCTCAAGTTGCCGCAGCACAACGCGCTCTAGATGAACTTGGTGTAACCGACGTCGCTTTATGTGGGTTAGCCAAGCGCCTAGAAGAAGTCTGGTGTCCGGGCGAAAGCGATCCGTTAATTCTCCCGCGAACTAGCGAAGGTATGTATTTGTTGCAACGTATCCGCGATGAGGCGCATCGTTTTGCCATTACCTTCCACCGCTCTCGCAGATCTAAGGTGATGCTCGAATCTATTCTTGATGAGATCCCACAAATGGGGCAAGCTCGTCGTGCGGCGCTATTAGAACAATTTGGTTCTGTAGCAGCCCTACGCAAAGCCAGTTTGGCGCAGATCGCAATGACTCCTGGAATTGGCGAAAAAATTGCCGAAATTATCTTTGAATATCTTCAAAGATCTTCGCAGAGCCAAGATCTCGAGATAGTAAATACGCAGACTGGTGAAATTACCTCTCGCTAGTAAGTAGCCAAGGGCAGTTAATGAGGAGAGAATACGGTTATGGCAAATAAAGAGCTGCTCGTCGTAACTGGAATGTCCGGAGCCGGACGCTCAACCGTTGCCCATGCGCTAGAAGATTTGGGTTGGTATGTCGTCGATAACTTGCCACCGGCGCTGCTTCCCGAGTTAGCGCTTCAGACAAATACTTCAGAAATTGCCTCTCTTGCAGTTGTCGTCGATGTGCGCGGAGGAAAGTTCTTCGATGCGCTCAGCAACTCGCTTCAAACTCTTAAATCTTCAGGAATTTCCTATCGCTTGTTATTTCTAGATGCAACCGATCAATCACTAGTTCAACGTTTTGAATCCACCCGTCGCCCCCATCCGCTACAGGCGAAAGACCGTATCGTCGATGGAATCGAGCGCGAGCGAAGCAAGTTAGAAGAACTTCGTTCAGGTGCAGATGTCGTTATCGATACCTCTAATTTAAATGTGCATCAATTGGAAAAGCGGATCGGGGAAATTTTCTCCGCTGGGATGTTAGATGCGATTCGCATAAATGTTCTCTCGTTCGGATATAAATATGGAATTCCCGTTGATTCCGATCTGGTACTTGATTGTCGCTTTATTCCTAATCCACATTGGATTCCAGAACTTCGTCCGCTTACGGGCTTAACCAAGGAAGTTTCTAGCAAAGTCTTAACCAGTGAAGGTGTCTCCGACTTCGTAAAGAGTTATGTCGGAGTAATCCGCCAGATGATGCCCGGGTACCTGCGCGAAGGTAAGAAGTACGTAACCATCGCAATTGGATGCACCGGCGGAAAACATCGCAGCGTCGCTATTGCTGAAGAAATTGCCAAGCAACTATCTTCAGAAAAATCTGCGATTGATATTTCTGCGCACGCAACTCATCGTGATGTAGGTCGTGAATGAGTGGAAATCTTCCGCAAGTAGTTGCACTTGGGGGAGGCCATGGGCTGGCCGCTACTCTTTCAGCCCTTCGCCAAGTAACTTCCGAGATCACTGCAATCGTTACCGTTGCTGATAACGGCGGATCTAGCGGACGTTTGCGCGAAGAGTTTTCGATTTATCCGCCAGGTGATTTACGTATGGCACTCGCCGCTCTCTGCGCTGATGACGAGTGGGGACGTAGCTGGGCAGAGATTATGCAATATAGATTTGAAAGCGATGGCCCTCTTGATGGCCATGCAGTTGGAAATTTACTACTGGCAGCGCTCTGGAATAAAGGCGAAGATCCTGTTGCAGGTTTAGATCGCGTTGGTTCACTTTTAAAAGTAATTGGACGTGTTTTACCGATGTCGGTTGAGCCACTTGATATTGAAGCCACATTCACAAATTCAACTGGACGCTTCATTGTTAAGGGGCAAGTGCAAGTTGCCACAGCCAAGGGGCGGCTAGAAACACTTCGCCTGTTGCCTGATAATCCTGTCGCTCGACCAGAGGCTTTAACGGCGATTGGTGACGCCGATTGGATCGTGATGGGTCCAGGCTCTTGGTTCTCCAGCGTTCTTCCGCACTTAATGGTTCCGCAACAACGTGATGCGCTAATAGCTGCAAAGGCAAAGAAGATTCTTATTCTAAATTTGGATTCCGCCACCGAAAACGGACCAGTCATAAATTCAGGGGAGTATGCGGGTTACACCGCCACCGAGCACCTGGAAATTTTGCATACCTATGCGCCGGATCTTAAATTTGATCTGATCGTCGCCGATCAAAGCGTGGTGGCGGGTTCGGATCAATTAGAGCGCTATCTTTCAAGTTCAGGTGGAGAGTTATTGGTCGCTGATCTACGTGATCAACGCTCGCTGGTCCATCATGATCCAAAGAAATTAACTTCACTTTTCGCACACATAGCGGGCTAAACCCTGCTTGGATATGCCCATGGCAATGACCGCAGCAGTTAAAGACGAACTAAGCCGTCTTTCAGTAACTAAACCTTGCTGCCGAAAAGCCGAAGTATCTTCACTTCTGCGCTTTGCCGGTGGCCTCCATATCGCAGCAGGCAAAGTTGTTATCGAAGTTGAACTCGACACTTCGCAGAGCGCACGCCGCCTTAAGAAAGATATTGCAGATATCTACGGACATGACAGCGATTTAGCAGTGCTCTCATCAAGTGGACTTCGCAAAGGTTCGCGTTATGTTGTTCGCGTTATAGAAGCTGGCGATGCTTTGGCTCGTCAAACGGGTTTAATCGATAGCAATGGTCGTCCAGTTCGCGGACTTCCACCGCAAGTTGTTGCTGCAAATATTTGCGATGCTGAAGCTGCCTGGCGTGGCGCATTTATTGCACATGGTTCATTGACCGAACCTGGTCGTTCATCCTCCCTCGAAATTACTTGTCCAGGTCCTGAAGCAGCACTTGCTCTGGTTGGAGCGGCTCGCCGCTTAGGAATAACTGCAAAGGCGCGCGAAGTTCGCGGCGTTGATCGCGTTGTTATTCGCGATGGCGATGCAATTGGAGTTCTTCTGACACGCCTTGGCGCACATGAAAGTGTTTTGGCATGGGAAGAACGTCGGATGCGCCGCGAAGTTCGCGCTACAGCAAATCGTTTAGCAAACTTTGATGATGCCAATCTGCGTCGTTCAGCACGAGCTGCAGTTGCAGCCGCTGCTCGCGTTCAACGCGCTATGGAAATTCTCGGTCCACAAATCCCAGATCACTTAAAAGAGGCGGGCGAACTTCGCATCAGCCACGGACAGGCAAGCCTGGAAGAACTGGGATCGCTGGCATCTCCACCAATGACCAAGGATGCGATCGCTGGTCGAATTCGTCGCTTGCTCGCGATGGCCGATAAGCGCGCCTCCGAACTCGGTATTCCCGATACCGAGGCAGGACTATCTCCCGATCTGCTCAATTAGGCCTACGCAGAAGTAACTCGGCTCGGCTGGTAAGGTTAGCCACGACCCCAATGTTGTGGCAGTTTCATTGCCGTGCACCCAATTGGCGTAACTTTTAATAAGTACCCAGGGGTCCTGACACTTTCTAGAGCGAGGTTTTCACGTGATTAATGTTGGAATTAATGGATTTGGACGTATCGGTCGTAACTTCTTCCGCGCAGCGCTAACCAACCCAAATATCAATATCGTAGGTATCAACGACCTAACCGATAACGCTACTTTGGCTCACCTCCTAAAGTACGACTCAATCTTGGGTCGCCTAGGACTTGAAGTAAGCCACACCGAAGACACCATCACAGTTGGCGGCAAGACAATCAAAGTTTTCGCAGATCGCGATCCAGCAAATCTTCCATGGGCATCAGTTAAGGCAGATATCGTCATCGAATCTAACGGCCACTTAACAAAGACAGCCG
>JAXITH010000009.1:0-11707 GCA_034680185.1 Candidatus Planktophila sp. | reverse complement strand
GCACCACGTTTGTCGCCTGATGGAAAAACCGTCAACACTGGTTTCTATTACGCCACGATCTCATCGGCTGACGCACTTGCGCTTTGGGGACTTAAAAAACCAGAAGATGCTGCAGCAGCGCTGACAGTTTCAGTTCGTACCAGTGAAGGTGGCTCAACCGCTGCGACGAAGACGGTAACGGTAAAGAATGGGCGAATTATTATTCAAGTATTTGGTTTTGAATTCCCAGATCCAATGTTGGATATTTCGCTCAACCCCAGCTATGACCTGATGGCATCTTCTGCAGGAGCGGCGAGCAATATGTCGGCTGCGGCAACGGTGAAGTCAACGGCTAAGCCAAAGCCAACGCCAACGCCAAAGGCGACGACTATTTCATGTATTAAGGGAAATCAATTAAAGAAGGTAACGGGCGTTAAACCAACGTGTCCTTCAGGGTTTAAAAAGAGAGCGTAAGGAAAAAAGCTTTAGCGAGAAACTTTTCCGGCCTTGAGGCAGGAAGTACATACGTTCTGACGCTTAGCTGTTCCACCGACAAGTGTCTTGATGCGTTGGATATTTGGATTCCAGCGACGACGAGTCTTTACCTGAGAGTGTGAAACGTTATTTCCAAAGCTGGGCCCTTTGCCACAGATATCGCATGTTGATGCCACAGCGTTGCTCCTTTTATATCTTTAACTTGTGTCAGCGATTGGTGCTGGCAACAGGTCGTAAGGGTAGCAAGAAGCCCCACTTGCTGGCTAATTGGCTCCAAATGAGTGCTGACCCTCAAGAAATTACGCGTAAAAAAATGGGGGTGGCGGGTGCCACATCGTTTTTTGCAATATCGCAGTTGAGGCGGGCGCAAGATTAGAAATGAGTAAGGAGACCTACTCAGAAATGGAGAGTTGAGTTCGATGAATTCACTCGATCTTGCAAGATGGCAATTCGCCATTACAACTGTTTATCACTTCCTATTTGTCCCGATAACTATCGGAATGGGATTTCTAGTCGCCGGGTTGCAGACTGCTTGGTACCGCACTGCGAAAGTGAAATACCTGCGCGCAACTAAATTCTTTGGAAAACTTTTCCTCATCAACTTTGCGATCGGTGTTGTAACTGGCATTGTGCAGGAATTTCAGTTCGGTATGAACTGGTCTTCATATAGTCGATTCGTAGGAGATATTTTCGGAGCACCACTAGCGATGGAAGGTTTGCTCGCCTTTTTCCTTGAGAGCACCTTCCTTGGTCTCTGGATCTTTGGTTGGGATCGCCTTCCTAAGAAACTCCACTTGGCAACCATTTGGATTGCATCCTTTGGCACATTGCTATCGGCTTATTTCATCTTGGCGGCAAATGCGTGGATGCAGCACCCAGTTGCTTATCGCATGAACCTTGAAAAGGGTCGCGCCGAGTTAACTAGCATTGTTGAAGTTTTAACTCAGAAGACCGCATTGGTCACCTTCTTCCACACAATTCCTTCCGCAGCATTTACTGCCGGCGCATTTATGGCTGGAATTTCTGGATGGTTACTTGTAAAGAATAAGGATGCCGAGATGTCCCGCGGTACGCTCAAAGTCGGTCTCATAACCATGATGGTGAGCTTTGTCATGGTCTTTGTTTCTGGAGATATAACTTCAAAGGTCATGACCGAGCAGCAGCCAATGAAGATGGCCGCTGCTGAAGCGCTTTACGAAACAACTGAATCAGCGCCCTTCTCGCTCTTAACAATTGGCACACTTGATGGTTCAAGATCGGTGTTCCAGATCGATGTTCCTTCTGTTCTCTCATTCCTAGCTACAGGTGATTTCAAGGGAACGGTTGAAGGCGTTAACGACATTCAAGCCGAATATGAAAAAACTTATGGCCCAGGGGATTACTCACCAAATATTCCACTGGCTTATTGGTCATTCCGATTAATGATTGGTTTCGGCGGAATTGGGTTCCTATTCGCTCTTCTTGCCTTATTCCAAATGCGTCGCGGAAGAAATCCAAAGGGGAAGTGGTTCTTGCCGGCGATGATTTTCTTGCCATTTACTCCACTTCTTGCCAACTCATTCGGATGGATATTTACCGAAGCAGGTCGTCAACCATGGGCAGTATTTGGATTGATTCGAACAGCTGACGGAGTAAGTCCAACGGTCTCTGCGGCAAGCGTTCTATTCACAATGGTTGTATTCACTCTCCTATACGGAGTGCTTGCCTTCATTGAAGTCGGGTTAACGCTAAAAGTTATTAAAAACGGTCCACAGACCGAATTGGATTACGCCGATCCAAAACTTGGCGGATCTGATTCTCAACAACTCGTGATGTCTTACTAGGAGGTATCGAAAATGACACTAGAAACTACCTGGTTCTTACTAATTGCGGTTCTATGGATTGGTTACTTCATCCTCGAAGGGTTCGACTTCGGTGTTGGAGTGTTACTTCCTTTCGTCTCTCGTAACGAAGCTGATCGCCGCGCGGTTTTAACAACTCTCGGACCAGTTTGGGACGGTAACGAAGTTTGGCTACTAGTTGCAGGAGGAGCCACCTTCGCCGCATTTCCAGAATGGTATGCAACGTTATTTAGCGGTTTTTATTTACCGCTCTTTCTAATTCTGGTTTCACTCATTGTTCGTGGTGTGGCTTTCGAATACCGCAGCAAATACGGCAAAGCTCAATGGCGTCAGCGTTGGGATATTGCAATTGTTATCAGCAGTGCCCTTCCAGCACTTCTTTGGGGTGTTGCCTTTGCAAATATCGTCCGCGGAGTTCCGCTAGAAAAATCTGCGGCCGGACATATCGAATACGTTGGCGGGTTCTTTAACTTACTAAATCCGTATGCGCTACTTGGTGGCGTGGTTACATTGACCGTATTCCTTACACACGGAGCAATTTTCTTATCGCTTAAAACAGCGGGTGGAATCCGTGATCGCGCACATGATTTAGCGCTAAAGCTCGGCTTGATCGCAGCGGTTGCAGCGGTTTCGTTCCTTCTTTGGACAAATCTGATGCTTCCGGCCTTTAACGGCAAAGTAGCTGCGCTCTCTACTGGAGTTGCTCTTGCGTGGGTCGCAGGGCTCGCCGCAACGCTAAAGCGTCGCGAAGGTTGGGCATTTATCTTCTCAGCCTCAGCGATTCTGCTCTTTGTAACAGATCTGTTCTACGCCCTATATCCACGGGTAATGCCAAGTTCACTTGGAGCACAATTTGATTTAACGATCAATAACGCTTCAAGCACTCCTTACACGTTAAAGGTAATGACCGTAGTTGCGGTTGTTATGACCCCACTCGTTCTGATCTATCAAGGTTGGACCTATTGGGTGTTCCGTAAGCGAGTAAGTGCGTCACAAATTTCTCATCCAGAAAGAGGAATTTTGGATAGCGCGACGCATATATTGCATCAATGAAATCGGGACAACTACGACTGCTGCTCTCGAGGGGCGGCAGTCGTAGCCTTTTTCTAGTCATTGCCATTGGGTCCGTGGTTTCTACCGCGCTAACAATTTCCTTAGCGGTATTCATCTCACGCGTGGTAGTTAATCTCGTCCAAGATAACGGAGATGTTTTACAAGATATCTTCGTTGTCGCTGCGCTTTGGGCTTTTAAAGCTTTTTTTCAATCTCAATACGAGTTATTTACTACAATCAAAGCGCTGAGGATTAAGGCAGATTTAAGATCCGAAGTCACTTCATCACTTCCAAATTTTGTGGCTACTTCACCTGCCGCGCTTTCGAATCTACTTATCAAGGGTTTTAACTCACTAGATATATACCTTGGGCGATTTCTTCCGCAGATGGCTGCAGCGGCAATTACGCCTTTCGCTGTTATCGCCGCTATCGCCATACTGGATATGACATCTGCCTTAGTCGCCATTCTGACACTGCCATTAATTCCCCTTTTCGGAGCGTTGATTGGCAAATACACCGCGGACTCAGTAGCCAAGAAATGGTCCACTCTTGGAACGTTATCGAAATATTTTGAGGATTCGCTTCGTGGTTTTATGACCCTTCGCATCTTCGGTCGCCATAAATCACAATCTAAACGGATTGAAGAGATGGGCGAGCAATACACCTCCGAGACTATGAAGGTTCTGCGAATCTCATTCTTATCGGCCTTCGCTCTGGAACTTTGCGCAACCATTTCTGTTGCATTGATTGCCGTGGCAATTGGGTTGCGTTTAGTGGATGGACAAATCACCTTTATTGCGGGATTAACCGTTCTATTGCTTGCACCCGAGGTTTATTTTCCGCTCCGTAACGCAGCATCTCTATTTCACGCATCGGCTGATGGAAAGGCCGCCCTCGATGAAATTTCGACGCTTCTTGATTCTGCGACTTCCCCCGTTGAGCAGACCAAGCATGACTTTTCTAATTTCCAAACTTTGAGTTGGCACAAGTGGGACCTTGATATCCCACTTGTTGCCAAATCTCATCTACCTGCTGACCAAATTTCTCGTGGCGAGGTTCTCTTTATAACCGGAGATTCAGGAACTGGTAAAACTACATTTGCGAAAAGCCTTTTAGGTCTTTCACGCGATGCGAATATTTTTATCGACCGAGCGCTTGAACTAACTCCAGATTTAGTTAAATCCTGGCATGGAGTTATTGGTTGGATTCCGCAGAGCCCACATTTTGCGCCAGGTTCAATTGCCGATCAATTCAGAATTAATGGCGCTGAAATTAGCGACCATGAGATCGCTGAACTTCTACGTCGAGTGGGGCTAGATTTAATTGAACTTCCATTAGGACTAACAACTCCGGTTGGTGGTGTTGGCGAAAAGTCGGCAGCTGTATCTGGAGGTCAACTTAGAAAGATTGCAATTGCGCGAGCGTTGCAAGCTAACCCCGCTTTAATCATTGCTGATGAGCCAAGTGCGGATTTGGATGAAGCAAGCACGCGGATAATTATGAAAGAGTTGCGTAGCGTTGTGCGAGAGGGGGCGGCGTTAATTTGCATAACCCACGACACCGCCATGATTCACGATGATGATCGAGTGATTTCAATTGTGCGTGCGCCTGAAATCGAAACGGTGCAATCATGAAGAAATACCCAATGAGGATGTGGCTGGCAGCAACTCTTGGAGCGCTGGCATTTATTGGGGGATCGGGACTAACTATCTCGAGTGGCTGGTTGATAACGATGGCCTCACAACAGCCTCCTATTTTGACTTTGACAGTTGCCATTGTGATGGTGCGCTTCTTCGGAATATTTCGTTCTGTGGCTCGCTATGCTGAAAGAATTGTTAGCCATGATGCAGTCTTTAAGAAATTAACATCAGTTCGCGTAACATTATTTAATACATTCAGCAGATCTGGAGTCGAATTAGCCAGAGATTTGAATTCGGGCAAGGCGGTTAAAGCCCTCGTTGATGATGTTGAAAGAGCTCAAGAGTTTGAACTTCGCGTAACCCTGCCATTTAGATCGGCGCTTATCGCCGTTGCCGCGGGGATCGGAATTGGTGTTTGGATTCGTATTGAATCGCTCCTCTTTACGCTTCCTGCGGCGATACTCACTTTGTGGGTTATTCCTGAGTTTGTGAAAAGAGTTTGCACCACGAGTGCGACAGCAATTGAAGAGTTGGAAAGCGGTTATGCCGAATTGATTCTCAATTCATCTGATGGAATTGCTGAAGCTTCCATATATGGATATCTCGACGCAACCTTGGAAGGTACGCATAAATCCGAAGATTTGATTCTGCGCCAAGAAATTGAATTAGCAAAAAAGAGTTCTCTTGCAAACCTTCTCACTTTGCTAGTCGTCGGAGCATCTATAACCGCTGCGCTGGTGATCGCTAGAGATCTAAAAGTCGAAGGAGACATTGTCTTGGTGGGGATCGCGATGTTGATCTTCCTTCCATTGGTTTTCTTTGAATCCATCATCACTTGGTACCCAAATCTCTTTGCTGCAGGAAAACTCTTAGCCGCGCAAGCGCGAATCGAAGCGATGACAAAATCAGTCGATTCAGCAGTACATTTTCAAGCCTCACTTCTGGAAAGCGTTAAAGAGTTATCGGTGCGAGATTTGCAAGTGTCATGGGGTGATACCTATATCAAGCCAGTCTCTTTCACAGCTACTCCGGGAAGCTCACTGGTGTTACGAGGCCCCAGCGGTATTGGTAAATCAACCCTAGCTATGGGTCTCATGGGGGCTTTGCCGTATCGCGGAAGCGCCGCCATAAATGGTTGCCAAATTTCTAGCATCTCGAATTTAAGTGAGCTAGTAGCAGGCTGCCTACAGCAAAGCCATATCTTCAATACAACTATTCGAGAGAATCTAAAGATCGCTGATCAATCAGCTTCTGATTCCGCTCTTAAGCGCGCCCTTGAAATTGTTGAAATGAGCGAAATATCGCTAGACACAATCGTTGGCGAATTTGGAAGACCACTTTCTGGAGGAGAAGCTAAACGCCTTGGGCTCGCCAGGGCGCTACTCTCACATGCTGCAATATTGATTCTTGATGAGCCAACCGAACATCTTGACCAAGAATTAGCGCAACGAATTGAAGAGAGAGTCTTGGAGCGTTACGCCGAAAGAATTTTGATCATAATCACCCATTCAGGGTGGGGTAAAGCGGGTAGAACGGTAACTCTCGGGAGAGAATAAGCGCTATGACTCCGGCGCCAAATAGTTCAACTACCGGTCTAGGCGCCAAATTGGTAAATGTTGTCGGCGATCGCACCGCCAAAGTATTAGACACCGTTTTTGGTTACAAAACTGTCTCAGATCTTCTGCACCACTATCCACGACGTTATTTAGTTCGTGGAGAGCTCAGCGATATTGCCGAGCTTAACGAAGGCGATGAAGTTACCGTTCTTGCTGAAGTGTTCTCTTCGAGTAGCCGTAAGTTGCATGGCCGAAAGGGAAGCATCCTCGAAGTTATCGTCACAGATGGCAGCGCCAAAATGTCGTTAACTTTCTTCAATCAAGCTTGGCGTGAAAAAGAACTTCGGGTTGGTAGACAAGGTTTATTTGCCGGCAAGGTTGGGGTCTTTAATGGCAAGCGCCAATTGGCTCATCCTGATTATGAAATGGTTCCAGATGGCAGCGATGTCGATTCGGCGGTCGCTGATTTCGCTGGCAAATTTCTGCCAGTTTATCCAGCAAGTTCCAAATTACCTTCTTGGAAAATTGCACAATGCATCAATCTTGCGATCGGCTCGCTAGATCAAGTTCCAGATTTAATGCCGACACAAATTCTAGAAAAGTTTGGCTATCCATCAACGCAGCAAGCACTTATTCAGATCCATAATCCAGCAGACTTAGATAGCGCAGAGAAATCCAAGGCGCGCCTTACCTTCGACGAAGCTTTTCTGCTGCAACTTTTACTTCTAGAACGTAGAGCCGAACTTCGTGCGCTCAAAACTACAGCGCGCCCTGTTAAATCTGGCGGAATATTGGAAGCATTCGATAACTCGCTTCCCTGGAAGTTAACGCCTGGACAGCTGGATGTCGCAAAAGAGATTGAGCAGGATTTATCTGCAGATATTCCGATGCACCGCTTACTACAAGGAGAAGTCGGTTCAGGTAAGACTGTGGTTGCACTTCGCGCGATGCTCGCAGTTGTTGATAGTGGCGGCCAAGCGGCGTTGCTTGCACCTACGGAAGTTCTGGCTGCGCAACATCTGCGCACGATTACTAAATTACTTGGCCCGCTTGCCCACGGCGGAATGTTAGGCGGGGCTGAAAATGGAACTCAAGTTACCTTGCTAACTGGCTCGCAAAACGCAGCAGAACGTAAAGAGGCGCTCTCGCTAGCTGCATCAGGACAAGCCGGAATCGTTATCGGAACCCATGCCCTGCTTAGTGAAAACGTTAAATTTAATGACCTAGGTTTGATTGTCGTCGATGAACAACATCGCTTTGGCGTGGAGCAACGTGATGCCCTTAAAGCCAAAGCAGTTAACCCGCCGCATTTGTTGGTTATGACCGCGACGCCAATTCCACGAACAGTTGCAATGACCGTCTTTGGTGATTTAGATGTTTCAACTCTGCGCGAACTTCCACTTGGTCGTCAACCAATTACAACTCACGTTGTTCCCACGATGGAGAAGCCAACGTTTCTTGATCGCGCTTGGGAGCGAATTCGCGAAGAAGTTGCACAGGGCCATCAGGCATACATCGTTGCACCGCGAATCGCCGCAGGAAATTTCGAAGATGCTGACTTGGATTTTCTCTACGGCGAACAATCGCCTGATATCGCATCGGTAGAAGATTTGGCTCCCAAGTTGCATGGGGGAGCGTTAAAAGGGATACGCATTGCACCTCTTCATGGCCGATTAAGTACCGAGTTAAAAGATGCGACCATGCAAGCATTTGCTGCAGGTGAAATAGATGTACTTGTTTCAACTACCGTAATTGAAGTTGGCGTAGATGTGCCAAATGCCACGATTATGGTGATTATGGATGCCGATCGCTTTGGCGTTTCACAGTTACATCAATTGCGTGGCCGCGTTGGCCGCGGAACTTCACCAGGTTTATGTCTTCTCGTTTCTGCGGCCCCAGTTGAAACTCCGGCGCGAGAACGTTTAGAAGCAGTTGCAAAGACCCAAGATGGTTTCGAGTTATCGCGCATCGATCTAGAACAAAGACGCGAAGGAGATGTATTGGGCGCTACGCAGTCTGGAAATAGATCTCACTTGCGTTTACTACGGGTACTACGCGATGAGAAGTTAATCGAAGAGGCTCGAGAAGTAGCTGGCGAAATACTAGAAAGCGATGGCGGCTTGAAACGCTATCCTTTACTTAAACAAGAGTTAGAAGCGCTAAAGAGCGATTACTCTGCAACATTTATAGATAAGGGTTGAGAAAATGCGCATCGTTGCCGGTCTTGCGAAAGGGCGAAATATCTCTGCCGTGGCAAGTTCGACTCGACCAACTTCAGATCGTGCGCGTGAGGCGCTTTTTTCAACCTTGGCCTCTGAATTCGGCGACTTCGAAGGGTTAAACATTTTAGATTTGTATGCCGGAACAGGTGCAATCGCACTTGAATCTTTATCACGCGGTGCAGCAATTGTTCATGCAGTCGAAAAAGATGATCAAGCGCAGAAGGCCATTGCCGCCAATTTTGAAAGTATTAAGAGCGCACAATGTCCGGGCAGTTTTCATCTATTTGGGATGAGCGTTAATCGCTTCTTGCTCGATAGGGCAACAGTGCAATATCACTTTATTTATATCGACCCTCCATATGATGTCGAAGATATTGATGTAATCGAAACTTTGATTCAATTACGAGAAGGTGGTTTTCTGCATCCGCAAGCGCTTATTGCGGTCGAGCGTAATTCGAGAGTAAAAGAAATTTCATGGCCTGATGGATATCAGCCGCTGCGTGAAAAGAATTATGGCCAAGCCACCATTTTCTATGGGGTTCCCGCCGAACTTTGAGCCTGTAAATGGATTACATAGCCGATCGTTGCTAGCGTTTACTCCATGAAGCGCGCAGTCTGCCCAGGATCTTTTGATCCAATCACCTTTGGGCATTTAGACATTATCGAGCGCGCCAGCGGTCAGTTTGATGAAGTTATAGTCGCAGTTCTGGAGAATAGAACTAAGGCATCTCTTTTTACTGTTGAAGAGCGTATGGAGATGATTCGCCAGACGACCTCCAAGTTTTCAAATGTAAAAGTTGATTCTTGGCATGGCCTCCTAGTTGATTTCTGTAAAGAGAATTCAATCCAAGCCATTGTTAAGGGTTTGCGTGCGGTGACCGATTTTGATTACGAGCTGCAAATGGCGCAGGTTAACCTTCAAGGTTCAGGAGTTGAGACCATGTTTATGGCTACAGCGCCTACACATTCTTTTCTCTCATCTTCAATCGTTAAAGAGCTCGCTCATTTCGGTGGAGATGTATCCTCTATGGTTCCGGGCATCGTCAATGATGCACTTAAAGCACGAGTAGCAGGGAAGTAAAAATGGATTCAATTGAAAAACTCAGCACCGCAATCACTCTTATCGAAGAGGCACGCGGTGTTCCACTTTCTGCTTCCTGCGTTGTGCACCGTGGAGAAATTCTTGAAATTTTAGATGGCGCCAAAGTTGCACTTCCGCAAGATCTATTTACGGCTGAAGGAATCCTTACCCAGCGCGATAATTTAATTGAAGAAGGTCGCTCATCTGCTGAGCAAATGATTGCCACCGCGCGCGAAGAAGTGGCTCGCATGATCGAACAAACTGCGATCGTGCAGGCCGCACGTGATGAGGCGCAACGAATTCTCGATGATGCCCGCGCATTGGCTGCTGAAGAGCGCGCCGAGGTTGAGAGCTATATCGATGGCCGCCTGGCGACCCTTGAAGTAATCCTCAATAAGACTTTGGATGCAGTTGCGCGTGGACGTGAGCGCCTTGATGGTGCAAACGATAAAGATGTCCTTTCGCAACTCGCTGACGATAATTAATAACTAAAGAAAGCCCTCTAAATCATGTCTAAGGCCGCGCAGGTATTTATCTTCAATACCCATGAACTCCCACGTCGTGCGGGGGAGATGAAGGAATATCAGCTCGATCTAGAAATTTTGGAGCCAATTGGCGTACCGCTAGTTAGCGTTCCGGCAGGAGATGTAATTGAAGTTGACCTCCGCCTGGAATCAGTAACCGAAGGAGTCTTGCTCAGCGCAGATTTATACGCTGTTGCAAAGGGCGAGTGCATCCGCTGCCTAGATCCAGTTGAAATCACAGTTGAACGCAAAATTCAAGAGCTCTATCGCTACGAACCAGGTAAAGAAACCTCCAAAAAAGGTAAGAAGAGTAAGAAATCCGCTGAGGAAGATATCGACCTCGAGGAAGATGATGAACTCTGGATGGATGGCAATGAGATGGACCTTGAGCCACCGATCCGGGATGCGATCGTGCTCGATCTTCCCGTAAATCCGCTCTGCTCAGAAGATTGCCTAGGGCTCTGCCCTGATTGCGGTCAGAAGTGGGCAGACCTGCCAGATGACCACCAACACGAGGCGATTGACGCTCGCTGGGCGGGCTTGGCTGGGCTGGATTTTAAGAATTCGGATGAATAAGGGATACTTACCCTCATCAGTTTGACCCGCTAGTCCAGTTAGACCCAAATGTTTTCAATAGATTAAGGACGATTACCGTGCCAGTTCCAAAGCGAAAGATGTCTCGTTCGAAGACACGCTCACGCCGCTCAATGTGGAAGACAACTGCAGCATCACTCGCAGCATGCCCACAGTGCCAGCAGCCAAAGCTCACACATACAGCTTGCCCAACCTGCGGAACATATAACCGCCGCCAGGTTCTCGAGGTCTGATCTGTTCGCTTCTTTAACTGCGCAACTTGGGATTACCTTAAAGCCCGAATTGCTCGAGTTAGCTTTTACGCATCGCTCATTTGCATATGAGTCAGGTGCAAAAGAAACAAATGAACGTTTAGAATTTTTAGGTGATTCAGTACTGGGTTTAATTGTTACTGAAGAGCTCTATCTTCGTTATCCAGATTTAGATGAATCACGGCTTTCGCCACTTCGTTCTGGAATCGTAAATATGCGTGCGCTCGCAGATATCGCGCGCACCCTCGAACTCGGCAAATACATTCGCCTTGGTAAGGGTGAAGAAGTAACCGGCGGTCGCGATAAAAACTCATTACTCGCTGATGCGCTAGAAGCCTTGATTGGCGCCATTTATCTCGAGTGCGGATTTGAAAGTACCACTACCGTGGTTCGCACATTAATTAAAGAGACTTTAGAAAGTGCAATGGCAAAGGGCGCCGGACTTGATGGCAAGACCGCGCTCCAAGAATT
>JAXITH010000008.1:0-11990 GCA_034680185.1 Candidatus Planktophila sp. | reverse complement strand
TCCGTCGGAAACTACTTCGTGGGCAGGTGTTATCTCTGGGACTGACATTTTGGGACGCCTAAACCTCTCCTGTGGACAATTCGAACATGTGTTCGAAAACTAGCCCAAGGCTCTGACATTGGCAAGAAAGGTGTGTCGCCACGCTCAAAATAGTTGAAAGTTCAACTATCTCCCCTACACTTGCCGAGTCAGAACCGCTATTAAAAGGAGAACCATGGACGCAGTACTCGTAATTGGCCGAATTCTTTTCGCCTTCATCTTCATCACCTCAGGAATCGCACACTTTGCCAAGCTTGAAATGATGACTGGCTATGCCAAGTACAAGAAGTTGCCTGCTGCAAAGCTCGGCGTATTGGTAAGCGGACTTTTCTTCCTTCTCGGTGGAATCTACATCGCTCTCGGCTTCTGGGTAGACCTAGGCGCTCTAATGCTCGCAATCACTTTGGTGCTTGCTGCAGTTATCTTCCACAACTACTGGAAAGAGACTGATGCAACTGCAAAGCAGAACGAAATGATCGCTTTCAATAAGGATCTCGCTCTAGCTGGCGCATCACTAATCATCTTCGCACTTATCTACAGCGGTGCAATTTCAGCAGATGCTTTCGGTCCACATATCGGAAATCTCTCTTTCTTCAACAAGTAAATTCAATAAGTTAAAAACGTTCACCGAAACGGCTCCCAGCAATGGGGGCCGTTTCGCTTTTCGGTGAGATTATTAAGAAATGGATATCTTGCTGGCGATAGCTTGTGGTGGAGTTATTGGCGCCGTCCTTGGCTTTGTAGGCGCCGGTGGAGCGATGCTCTCGGTTCCGATGCTTCTCTACATCTTTGATTTCACCGCCATTCCGGCAACAACAGGTGCTCTCGCAATCGTTCTCTGCGCCGCGATCGCCGGAACAATTCCAAAGGCGCGCGCCAAAGAGATTCTCTACCGCGAAGCCTTCGTTATCTGGGGTCTTGGACTGGTTACCAACCTGGCCGCATCGATCTTGGCCCACAAGTTAAGCGATCAAGTGATTACAACTGGATTTAGCTTTACCTTAATTCTTGCCGCACTTTCTATGGTCAAGAAATCTGCCGAACAAGAACAACGCCGAATGTCGGTCGGAGTCTTAGTAATAATTTCATTATGTATTGGTGCTATAACCGGCTTATTTGGAATCGGTGGCGGCTTTATTGTTATTCCAGTCTTAATGCACGCTTTCGGAACCCCAGCGCGCGTTGCATCAGGTACATCCTTAGTTGTTATTGCACTTAACTCAATAACTGCATTCATCGGTCATAAATCACATTGGGATGAAGTCGATTGGAAGATTCCAGTTGTAATGGCGATCAGTGCAATGGCTATTGCTTTACTGGCATCTCATCGCCAATCAAAGAGCAACGAGACAACTAAGAAAGCCTTTGCTGGTCTATTAATTCTTATCTCAGCATTTACCTTGCTTCAAACTTGGATTTAAGCCTTACCTGTCTTTATCGACTTCGATAAGAAGCCAGCCATAATCAACATAACTACTGGATAAGCCATACCAATTGAAAGATTTGTATATTCGGCGATCAAACCTGTAACCGTTGGACCGAAGAAGAAGCCGGCGATACCGATTACACCAACGCGCGATATTGCAACTGCTGGTGCGATACCCGGGGTCTTACTTGCCGCCAAAATAAATGCTGGAAACATTGGACCGATTCCGAGTCCTGCTGCAATAAATCCAATATTTACAATTATCAGTGCGGGTATTGGATATGAATCCGACATTGGGATTGCAATTAGCATCGCTATCCCCCAGATACTTCCACCAAAGTAACCACCGAGTTTTACCAAACGCGCTGGCCCAAAGTGATCAAGTGCGCGATCGCCTAAGAAACGACTTACGATCATTGCCAGGGCAAAGGATGCGAAGGCTGATGCGTAAACGCCCTTGCCATATCCCATCTCGTCGCGCAACAAAATTGCGCCCCAGTCGCTTGCTGCACCTTCGCCAACCAAGCTCGCGAGAAGTCCGCAACCTAAGAACCAAAGCGGCATAACTGATTTACCGAAGAGCGGAATCTTTGCTTTGTGTTCTTCCTCGCCTTTGTGGCCATCAATCGATGGTGGAAGTAAATAGTAAGCAGCAATTAGATAGGCAATTAGCGAAACGATGGCTATTGCAATCAAATTTGTACGCGGTGAAACATGTCGGGTAATTGCCCCACCCAACACAGTTGTGACGAAAGCCCCCATACTCCACATGGCATGGAATGAAGACATGTAACGGCGTCCTAATATATTTTCAACAACTGTTGCTTGAAAGTTGTAACACATATCGATCAAGGCATAACCAAGACCCATGGTGAACAAAGTTAAAAACAAGGTGACTGCGTTAGTTGCTAAACCCATTCCCGCTAACCCAGCAGGCATTATGAATACCCCAACGAAAATTACTTTCTGCGAACCAAAGGTGTGCATCAACCTTCCGGCAAGCTGTGCGCCAGTGATTGATCCGAAGGTGCTTCCCAAAAGTACGAAGCCAAAAGCTCCATTTGAGAGTCCGATTAAATCTTTGATTTCAGGGATACGGGGCACCCAACCCATAGAAACTATTCCAAGCAAGAGGAAACAGATGCGAAGAGAATTTCTAGCTAATTTCGCACGGTGGTTTTGATCAAGTGCTCGGATAGACATTTGCCAAGGGTATCCTGCAACTATGGAAGGCATCCTCGAAAAGGCAGCGGTAAAACGCTTTATTCAAGCAGCAAGTGACCTCGGCGTTAAAGGCCAAGTAACTGTTCTTGCTGAGACCGCCCGAACCGCAGTTGATGCCGCCAATGGCTTAGGAATTGAAGTTGGGCAGATCGCCTCTTCTCTTATCTTCAAACTACCTTCAGGTAATCCCCTATTGATCATCACCAGTGGTCGCCACCGCGTTGATACTGATTTAGTTGCTAAGAATTTGGGGATCTCCGAACTAGGTCGCGCCGATGCCAACTATGTAAAGGAAGTTTCTGGTTATTCAGTAGGCGGAGTTGCACCACTTGGTTGGATTAGCCAACCTGAGAAGATTCTCATCGATCAGGCGTTGAACGATTACGAAGTTGTCTGGGCAGCATCCGGACACCCACACGCGGTCTACCCAACCAGTTACGCCGAATTGATTACTTGTACAGGCGCCACCCCGATGGTTGTTGGAGATTAGCTCTCTTTCTATTGATTGATCTGATTGTTTTATTTAACATAAATTTCTACACGTCGATTTTTTG
Source organism: Candidatus Planktophila sp. (assembly GCA_034680185.1). Lineage (GTDB taxonomy): Bacteria > Actinomycetota > Actinomycetes > Nanopelagicales > Nanopelagicaceae > Planktophila. The sequence goes on along the minus strand of JAXITH010000008.1, from coordinate 8,747 downwards.
CCAAGTCCGTATTTGATTTACCTTTTGCAACAGGTTTAGTTGATGCGAACCAACCGGTAACAATCTTCTGATTTGGCATCAGAGACTTTAAGTATTTAGCAATCGCAATTGAGCGATTCTTCGATAGCAAGACGTTATCTACACCGCCCTTTTGATCTGTATGACCGTAGCTCAGGACGGTCTTTGGCCCGTTAGATTTAATCTGAGCGGCCAGGGATCTTAGGGTTCGCTTCGAAGCATCATTTATGAAATACGTACCATTAGCGAAATAAATACTGCCAATCTTGCGCATTTCTACAGTTGGTTGCACGTTGGGAACTTTGATTGAAGGCTCTACTGGCTTTTCAGTAACAGGCTCTGGCTGAGGAACGACCGCTTTCTCCTGCTTCAGTACAGAAATACCTGAGCTCTCTAAAGCGCTGATGTAATCAACTTTTGCCTTTTCGATTGAAGCAAGGCGCTTTGCCGATGCTGCTTCTAACGCTTTCTTCCAGGCTGTGGTGCTGGCTGAATTTCCTTGTACGCGGCTTAAGTACGCAAGATCTCGCTCGCTATAGAAGAGTTCGTTAACCATGCGCAGAGTTTCGGTCTGCGCCAATTCAATATCTTCGATTAGTACCTTATCTAGCGAAGTAAATTTCTCATCAACATCTTCTTGCTTAATCTGCACCTGGCAGTACAAAGTGCTGCCTTCGAATGTTGGGCGGTCAGCAAAGACTGCAGATGTCATTAAGGAGGCCATCGATTCAACAACTTCACCGTTCGCAATTAGATTAAAAATCTGGCCTGAGATATTTGATATCTCTACCGCTCCCGTACTTCTAATGAATTGGTAGGTTCCGGCAGAACAGGTAAACCCAGCATCTGATCGAGAGATCTTAGGAAGCGTCAAAACTTTAAACGATGATCGATTAACAATTGCGGGTGTTGTATTTACGACTGCCGGTACAAATGGTCTAACCACAACTGCACTTGAAGTTGCACCAATGCCGTAAGTGGATCCTTTAGCTCTCAGGGAAACGTTATAAGTAGTGCCATTGGTCAAGCCTAAAATCGTCAAAGGGGATGTAGTCCCTGCTAGCGGTTCGAAAGAAACACCATCTGTTGAAAATTCGTAGTTAACAACAGTGTCCCCGTTTGTGTTAATCGCAAAAGAGATCGACGCTTGGCCGTTTCCATCTGCTGAAACCAACGATGTCGGTGCGCCAACGGTGCTGATGTAAGTAACCGATGCGGCAGTTGAAGCGGCAGAGTTACCCATTAAGTTCGTTGCAATCGCACTTGCCGTAACTGTTGTTCCTGCAGTTAGGCCCGTTACTGCACAGCTGTACGACGTCGTTCCGGACACGAAACTGAATGCACATGCACCACTGCTCAAGTTAATGGTGTAGCCCGTGAGCGCTGATCCCCCGTCACCATTTGATGCCCATGATGCAGTGACCGTGGCTGTATCGGTTTGGGAAAGCGCAAAACGTGGCGCCGCTGGAACAGTTGCAGGTATTAAGTAAACCGCGACTGTATTTGTTGAAAGAGAAGCACCATTCGCACTCGTCTTCGCCCAAATCTGAACATCGTATGCAACGCCATTTACCAGCTGTGCCCCTGATGCAAGAGAGGTAACCGTTACGGATTCAATGTTTTGATTTGATATTGCGGTGATAGTCTCGCTTGGGAAGTTTGCATCAGCACTTGGCTTGATATAGATCTGATAAGAATCCCAGCTTCCGCCACCGAGATTGGTTGGCTTAGTCCACTTAACTAAAAGCGATTGATTGCCAGGCGTTACCGAAAGATTGGTGGGCGCATTTGGAGATCCAGCCGGCGTCTTTGACAAAGTATTTGAAGCAGCAGAAGTTCCACCACCGGTTGTGCCGCCGTTATAGGCGGTAACGCTATATGTGTAAGAAGTGCCAAGCGTTAGCCCAGATATCGTTCCGCTTCTTGTTCCCGCAGCAGCTGTGACAGTTGAGGTTATTGCCGAACCAGTAGCTGGCGTCGCGGTTAGCGTATACGAGGTAATCGATCCACCGTTTTCAGTATTTGCTGTGAACTGCAGCGTTGCATAACCGCTCGTTGCGGATGCTGCATCTGTTCCGCCAACTGAAACTGATATGAGTGCTGGTGCCCCAGGAGGCGCAGCCGTGATCACCAAATTTTGGGTAACGCTTTCGGCGGCTCCATAAGATGCATTTCCAAGTGATGATGCTTTAAGCACACAAGTTCCAGGTGCAAACATCGACACCGTCCCGCCAGATGTGACGGTACAGATACTGGCTGAAGTCACACTGCTATAGGTAACCGTTCCCCCAGTTACAGTCGCGCCCAGGTTAAAGGCGCCGGAATTAACCGCCCGGGAAGATAGCGCGCCAAAAGTAATTGCATTTGCTTGCGCGCTAACGGTAACGGTCAGCGTTTTAGTAACTCCAGAAAAATAATCATCCGTATTAGTTGGATAGAAAGTTGCAGTTATAACCGCGCTTCCTGACTGAACAACGGTAACTGTCTCTTGCGAAACAGAGACGATGCCGGGATTCGAACTCGTATATCCAAATGTTCCTGCAGCGGTATAACTCTCAGTCGGCGGAATCAATGCGAATGGGGCATCAGCTTTGGTTTTCGTGATATTTGCCCATGCGCCAAGCACTGGAGTTAAAGGTAATTTTTTGGTCACAGAGCTAGAAGATGTAGAAAGACCTACAGAGTTGCCAGCACGAACCGCAAATGAATATGTTATTCCTGGTCGAAGTCCCGTAAGAGTTGCTGTGCCACTTCCGCTTCCGATGAAGTAGCCCTTAACCGAATCTGGAGTTGAGGTCACCGTGTAAGACTCAATCGCCGAACCACCGTTATACGCAGGTGAGGTAAACGAGACGGCCATCGACGATGTGGAAGCCACCGTTGCTGTTCCGATTGTGGGCGCATCTGGAGCTGTTGGGGAAAGGGTCTTTACCGCAGCCGACGTTGCCGATGGAATAGATGATCCAACCGAGTTCGTCGCAATAATTCGGAATTTATAGTTTGTGGAATGTGATAACCCCGTAACAGTAAAGGGAGTGGCAGGAGATGAAAGCGTCGATGTAAATGTCTCCCAAGTCGCCCAGTCTGTACTCGAAAATTGGACTGAGTAACTATCAATTGATGCTCCGCCGTCCGAAGCTGGAGCTGCAAATCGAACAACGGATGAAGTAAGCGTTGTTGTCTCTGTTGTTGGGGCTGAAGGGCGTGAAGGTTTGAATATCGTTGGTCTTAGATCCAGAGTTCCCGTCAAACATCCTTGTGCCCAATACTGCCAAGCAACTGATTGGGAAGCGAGAATGTTAAGTTGCAGATTTCCAGCGTATACAAAAAATAGAGAGCAGCTGTTTCTGGAGTACTCGGCTATCGGATGGTGCAACGTGTAATTCGAGACATTTTGAGTAAATTGCCAAAGATCTAAACCCATTCTTCTGTACTGAACAAGCGATTTAAGATCAGTTGGCGAACCCCTAAAAACTATATTTTGCACATTTCCGTCGCCGTAAAAAGGATAGCTTCCGAAGGTTGAAAGACCTGCGCCAAATCTCAAAACTTCTAAGCCGGTTAAAGGTGCCTGCGCTCCAAGATCTAACCAATAGGCAGAATCTGTTGGTGCCGGGCTAGGAGCAGTCATCGTTTGTTTGGCACTATAGACATGGCCCTCATAAGTAACGTGTGCGTTTCCATTTACGCTTGCCGAGTATGTATAGGCAGTGGCGGATGAATATGCCGGGGCACAAAGCTTGTAACCCTGAGTATTAATCCCACCCGTTGTATTCATGGCTTTGAATGCATCAGTACCGATTGATATCACGCTATCTGGGAGATCTATCTCACGAATACCGCATTGGCCAGAAAAGGCAATATCACCAATAATTTTTAGAGTCTGCGGAAGGGTGACAGACCTTAATAGAGTTGCACCAGTTGTCGGAGAGTAAAGTTCAATACTGAATGCGTAAGCTCCAATTGTTGTAACTTGATAAGTACCAATGAAGTCATTTTTGGCTGGATAACTCGCGGCAGAAATCGCGCTCAAATTTGCACTAGTCACGCTTAGATTCTCAGGAATAATGAGGTCTGTAACTCCCGCAAAACGATCATAGCCAACTGCCATCGCCTCGAGCGTTGATCTATTTAGTTTGTAAAAAACATGATTGATTTCTACGTAATTTGAATTCACGTACGGAGTTTTTGACGCTGCATTACGAAAGTTAGCAGTTGTGCTTTGAAATATATTTCCGCCTTGAGGTAGGTAATATTTATCCGCCGTATAAGACCTGATATAGGCGTTACTTATTAGCGCCCTACCTGTAGGAATAAAATCGACAGAGATATCTCTGGTTCCTTGAGCTGCGGATGCTGCCACCGGCAATGTATATGTACAGTTTATTTGCGCTCCAGATGTCACAGTTTTACTCTCATGATTACAACCAGAAATTACGGATCCATTGGCTTTAAATGCCATAGTTCCGTTGTAGTTAGCCCATGCGGAAATTGTCATTGAGCTACCCTCATTGACTCGCGGAACATTGAAGTCTGTAACTCCAATTACGGTTATTGAAGAAAATAAAGAGCTACTAGAAGTCGCATAATTTCCATCGCCTTTATAGACGGCACGCACATTGCCATACTCGAAAGCGGCCGTCCAGGTACAGGTAGCTGTGACCGCGTGCGTACTTGGATTTTCGGTAAAAGATGAACTCGCACATAATTCACCTTTATCTTCAGAAATTATGACATTGCCAGTTATTGGTTGTCCGGCGATATAGGAAGTTGGCGTCACTGTAACTGTGAAAACCACATCTTCACCGAAATTTGGATCTTCCTTTGAAATTGTGGCTGTAGTGGTTGTAGAAGATGTAGCGCTAGCCGCAGGTATTTCTAGAGCAGTTAGAAAAGCAGAAAATAGAGCAATAACAAGTATCCAGCTATTAATTCGGCTTTTCATCAATTCTCCATATGCGCGATGTAGTCGTGACTCGAGGTATATGAATACAAGAATACTATTCTTTTATAGGGATAGCGCTCTTTTATAGAAAAGCCCTTCTAATTCCCCCGAAGGCCCATCTAGACTTCAGGCATGTCCGGCAAAGCCAAGAAGTCCGTCCCGCCAGATCAGGGACGTAAGGCTGCTTATGTCATGCGCAATCGCGCAGCGCTTCTCCACTCGACCCAAGAAGTTTTAGCGGTAAAGGGGCAGGCAGCGACTATCGAAGATATAGCCGAGCACGCTCAAATTGCGGTGAGTACGGTCTACAAACACTTCAAAGATAAGGATGCCCTTATCTCGGCCACAATCCTTAACGCCTTTGCTGAATGGGAAGTTTGGGCCGAATCCTTAGCAATGCAATCAAAGGATCCCCTCGAGCAGTTAGTTATGCCGATGCGTTTATTTGTGAGACTTAATAAGACCCACCCACATCATGCGCAGACTCTGGTCAATTACTTTGCAGTGGTTGCGCAAATCGTTCCTCAATTGCAGGTAAAACTCATCGGGCACGTAACTGCGTTGAATAAAGCAAAACTCTTAAAGATAGATAATCCTGCCGCCGCGGCAAGATATTTTCACGCCGTCATTACATTTGCGGTAATTGATCAAGTTACCAACCCAAAGGCGACCGAGAAAGATGCAGATGAATCGGTCTTTGCAGCTCTAGCTCTTTTTGGAATCCCTGAAGCACAAGCAAAGAAGTTGGCTTTTGCGCCACTTCCGAAATTAGCTAAGTAACTCCGCAAGCAATTTTTCTACTCGAGCTTTGATCTCATCACGAATTACACGCACTGGCTCAATCCCCTGTCCTGCAGGATCTTCCAATACCCAATCTTCATAACGCTTACCAGGATAGAACGGACATACATCGCCACAGCCCATGGTGATAACCGCATCTGATTCTTGCACGGCTTCTGGGGTTAAAACTTTTGGCGTGTTGTTTGCAATATCAATTCCGACCTCGGCCATCGCTTCAACGGCAACGGGGTTGATTGAATCTTTAGGGGCTGAGCCAGCGGAAAGTACTTCTACACGCCCTTGTCCGAGTTCGCGCATAAAGCCTGCCGCCATCTGTGAACGTCCGGCATTATGTACACATACAAAGAGAACGGTTGGTTTACTCATTAACTTCTCGATTCTGTTTTCTGTGAATTGATAAATGTAGTTAGTACCAAGCCCAGCGCGGCTCCAATAATTTGTGCAGCGATAAATGGAAGTACAGATCCTGGGGCGATACCTGCAAATGAATCAGAGAGCATTCTGGCCACAGTTACCACTGGATTAGCAAAGCTCGTTGATGAAGTGAAGAAATAGGCCGCTGATATGTAGGCGCCGACAAGCACTGGAATCTTGGCTTCGCTCTTTTGCGCAATTGCCGTAAAGATAATAAAGACGAGTCCAGCAGTTGCCAGAATTTCGCTCACGAAGAGTTCAGCGCCAATTCTGTCTTTCTGGGATATTTCAATAATCGGTAAGTTAAAGATGAAGTTGGCTAGTGCAACGCCTATTACCGCGCCGACTAACTGCGCCAAGAGATAAGCGGCGGCGAGTGAGGCGGAGATATTCTTTTTGAATAACTGAATTCCGGTTACGACCGGATTAAAGTGGGCGCCGCTAATTGGGCCAAGCAAGGTAATTAAAATGTAGAGAATTAGTCCAGTTGCCGCTGAATTAATTGCCAGCTGCACACCAACGTCTTCTGAAATACTGGTTGCCATAACGCCCGAGCCAATTACAACAAGCAATAAGGTCGCAGTCCCAAGAACCTCAGCAACAGCTTCTCTCATCTTCACCACCTAATCATCGTCCATATATCAACGGGTAATCCCCTGCGGCACGGAGTAATATCTGAATTTAAGATGATCCTTTCATTACAACTCACACCATCAGAGGCCGAGCGCGCGCCTCATATTGTCTTGGTGCATGGGTTGGGTTCTGCGGCAACGGCATGGAAGCCACTGATCCCTTTCTTGCTCCCCCATTACAACGTCATCACCGTTGATCTTCCCGGTCACGGCAAAACTCCCTTTGATAAGAGCCATCCGATGGATCCGCACTCCTTATCAAAGTTGGTAGTTAAAGAAGTCGCAACCCAGTTCGATGTGAACAATTTTGATTTAGTTGGAAATTCTTGGGGTGGGTGGATCGCACTTGAAATGGCGGCCGATCATCCTGATTCTGTAAAAAGCGTTGTTGCACTTGCGCCGGCAGGTTTTTGGTTGGCTTCTTTTGTACAGAGTTTTCCGGGAGAAAAGGCGATTCGTTTTCTGGCTAAGAACACAGCAGCGGTTGCACCAAAGTTTTTAAATTACGAATGGGCGCGGCGAATTGGCTTCGAGAAAGTTAGTCCGAAGTGGCAGGAATTTTCTGCCGAGCTGTGTCTGGATGCAACGCTTGCGATGGCTAACTCAACGGGATATGTACCTGGTTCAAATGGGATGTTGCAGAAGAGATTTGATTCCAAGATTGATTCATCAATTCCCGTAACAATCATCTTTGGCGATTCTGATAACACTTTGCCCGAAACAGTTTGCCAAGAACGCACTATGGCCCCAGCGCATTCGCAGTGGAAAGTCTTTAGCCAATGCGGACATGCTCCGATGTGGGATCACCCGCAGGAGGTAGCGGCGGAGATATTCGCTGTTGCGGGTATAAGTAAATGACTGACGATTTAGTTACTGTAATTTATTTTTGGAAGATCAAGCAGAGCAAGATTGCTTTTGCGCTCCTTCGCATGGCCCTTGATCGTGGCGCGCTTCGCAGAGCCAAAGGCGTGAAATTTGCCAAGATGCTCGGATCTGGAAAAGGTGAAACCTTTACTCCGCGCGATGCTGATGCAACTCGCTGGGGTGCGCTAGTCGTTATTGATAGCGCTCAATTAAGCGCTTTAGATAGTTCTCGGACAATTAACCGCTGGCGTAAAAACAGCGTGGAAGAAGTCCGCTATTTGGTTGATCCGATTTCATCCCATGGTTTATGGGCGAAAAAGAATCCTTTTGACTATGCCAAGTCGGCAGGTGAAGGCGAAGTTGTTGCAATTACCCGCGCTCGAATTAAATGGTCACAGAACTTTCGTTTCTGGAAAGCTGTTCCTCCGGTTACCTCAAGCCTGCATTCATCCCCTGGATTAATCAGAACCATTGGAATAGGTGAAGCACCGATTGGTTTGCAGGGAACTTTTTCACATTGGCGCTCTGGTGCTGATTTAAGAAACTTCGCTTATAAGGGCGCAGCCCATCAAGAAGCGATCGCAGCCACTGAACGCCATGCTTGGTATGCCGAGGAACTCTTTGCGCGCTTTTCCGTGCGCGAAATCCGCGGCGCTCTTACAAAGTAGCGGTATTTCCTTTATCAATTACTAGGGCAGAATTAGCCCATGTCGATTCGTCACTACAACCCCCGCCGGCGCCACCGTCGCGGAATCTCGGATCGCTCTCGCCTTTTTCTCTATTTGATTCTCGGAATTGCACTTCTTTTACAGGTTTCTTATCCACTACTCGATGGTGAGCAACTTCGCGTTGTCACAATCTCAACTGTTTATTGGGGCGCTGGAGCTATGGCGCTACATGCGTTGCTGTCGTACGGCGCACGTTATGCCTTTACATATCTAGGTATTGCACTCGCATTCGGTTTCTTTATCGAGTTAATTGGTGTGAAAACTGGTTGGCCTTTTGGTATCTATGAATACGATCCTTCGCTTGGTCCGCAGTTAATTAGCGTTCCACTTGTTGTCCCATTTGCT
>JAXITH010000007.1:0-14358 GCA_034680185.1 Candidatus Planktophila sp. | reverse complement strand
CTTTTCATGGCGCCCCCTTCGTATTCTGCGAATAGTCTGGGTGAAGGCTGCAATAAATAGCAAGAGCGCCGCACCTATGGTGAAGTAAGTAACCCGCGAATCGAAGAAGGCAATATTGATCGAAAGGCGTGAAGCCGGACCAACCGAGTCACCATCCGCGCTAGTTAACTGAGCGATCACCGTTGTGGCACCAGGTGCAATTGCAGTAAACGGAATCGATAGTTGAGTACGTGAATTGGCGCCAATTGCAAACGCCTCAACATTTGAAACTTGAACACGTGAATTAAGCGGTGTTAACTCAACCGCGACTTTTACGGGAACGCCAAAATCATTTGTAACAGTGACTGGAACCTTGCCAGTCTCAGATGCGATTTGGTATTTTCCTGAAGAAACACGTAAACGGTTTAGAGTTTTAGCAACACCTTCGCTTGCGTTGTAAGAAAAGAATTCGCGATCCTTCTGATTTAAAAATGGCGATAACAGAACGGCCAATTTAGCGCGCTGTGCTTTAACTTCAGGGGCGTTAACTATTGATGAAAGGGCAGTTAAAGCCTGGCGATTTTGTGTGTATTTCTTGCGCAATACTGGGCTTAAACGCGATTTACCCGTGCTCCAAGCTACGCCGCTTTCGGTAGAAACTTTACGGTTTAAATGGAATTCAACGCGTTCGATTCCGTAACTTGTATAAAGGCGAAGTTCGCTTGGTGCAGAACGTTTAGCAAGTGAAATATCTGGACTGCCATAAGGAAGGGCAATTACTTTATCGCCAGAAGTTAAGAGAATTAATCGGGAGAGCCATTCTTTTGCAACTAGCTCACCGGTTGTTGGTTTCTTGCTACTTAACTTATAACCATCTGCCATGTCGGCAACTTCATCAAGAAGTGCACCATCAATAATCCAAGTGTGTGGGCCCTTTGGTTTACTTTCTAAAGGTTTACCTAAACGACCAGTTGGAAGCAAATCATTAGTTAACTCATCGTTTCTAAATGTTCCATCAAATAGCTGGTAAGGCTTGCTCGATAGCTTGGTTACAGTCACATCACTAACAGCTGCCGGAATATTGAGAGCGATAAAAATTAAAGAAAGTAGCAGCGCAGAAAATTTCTTCATTGCGCCACAACTTCTTCAGATGCCCCAGTTCTAGCAATTAACTTCTTCTCATCTGGGTAAGCCAAACGATCGACGATCTCGGCGAGCGGAAACCAACCGACCTCATCGACTTCGCTCTCTTGCGGTGCAAGTAGCCCACCGGTTTCGCGGAATAAGTAATGGTGAACGGTTTTATGGATTCGCTTTCCGCCGGCCATAAACCAGAAATCAATTACACCTAAAGAACGTTCGATTGCAGATTCAATTCCAGTTTCCTCGGCGACCTCACGAAGCGCCGCCTGCTCAGGGGTTTCACCCGCTTCTATATGCCCTTTTGGAAGCGACCAGAGAATTCTTTTGCCGGTGGCATCTTTATGATCGATACGGCCGATCAAGAGACCGTTCTTTCCACTTTGATCGATTACCAATCCGCCGGCGCTGACTTCATCCACGCGCTTGGCGTAATTCTTGGCAGGGCCCTTTGCGGGGCGTTTATTTTGCGCCTGCTCGTTTTTGGCAGGTGAATCGTTAGAAAGTGGGGCGCGATTTGCGGGGCGTTTACGCCTGCGCTTCTTCTTCGTACCTTCGCTGCCCGCACTAGGTGCCGGGGTCATAGAGCAAGGGTACTGCTCTAACCTTATCTATTGTGACGAGTGCATTAGGAGCCGCGGGAGAAGTTGCGATCGCCTCGCTCATTGAACGGGCACCGCTGGCAAGTTCGCTCGCCCAAAGTTTTGCCGCCCAAGGATTTCGCTTAGCTCTAGTCGGTGGACCAGTCCGCGATGCGTTACTTGGTCGACTTGGCAACGATTTAGATTTCACAACAGATGCGCGACCTGAAATTACAAAAAAGATTTTACAAGTTTGGGCTGAAAACGTTTGGGATACCGGAATTGAATTCGGAACAGTTGCCGGAAAGCGCGGAGATACAACTGTCGAAGTTACAACTTACCGAACCGAAAGTTACGATCCTGAAAGCCGTAAACCAGAAGTTGAATATGGCGATTCAATCGAAGGTGATTTATCGCGACGTGATTTCACAGTTAACTCAATGGCGTTGGAGTTGACGACAAAAACTCCCGAATTTATTGATCCCTTTAATGGGCTAGAAGATTTAGCAAAGAAAGTATTACGTACTCCATCAAAGGCGGAAAATTCTTTCTCTGATGATCCGCTGCGCATGATGCGTGCTGCACGTTTTGCCAGCCAACTCGGTTTTGAAATTGCACCTGATGTTTTACAGGCGATGAAAGATATGGCGGGACGAATTTCAATTATCTCGGCAGAACGTGTGCGTGATGAATTCACCAAGATGCTGATGTCGAAGAACCCGCGCACCGGAATAACAATTTTGGTTGAAACCGGATTAGCCGAAATCGTGCTCCCTGAAATTCCTAAGTTGAGGCTAGAAATTGATGAACACCATCACCACAAAGATGTTTACGAACATTCAATTACCGTTTTAGAACAAGCGATTTCACAAGAAGAACGTTTAGGTGGACCTAATTTAATTATTCGCCTTGCCGCTTTGTTGCACGATATTGGAAAGCCAAAGACCCGAAATTTAATTGCCGGCGGCGGAGTTTCTTTCCACCACCACGAAATAGTTGGAGCACGCCTATCTAAATCACGTCTAAAGGCGCTGCGCTTTGATGGCGACACGATCGAGCAAGTAGAAACACTGGTAGCTCTTCATCTGCGTTTTCATGGTTACGGCGATGGCGAATGGACTGATTCAGCTGTCCGCCGTTATGTGCGCGATGCCGGTGATTTATTGGTGCATTTACATGTTTTAACCCGCGCCGATTGCACCACACGAAATGCCAAGAAAGCCGATCGCTTAGCTAAAACTTACGACGCCCTTGAAGCGCGTATTGCTAAGTTGATGGAGGAAGAAGAACTTTCCAAGATTCGCCCTGATTTAGATGGTGCGCAAGTTATGAAGTTACTTGGAATCAAACCATCTGCAGCAGTTGGAAAGGCTTTGGATTATCTTCTTGAACTGCGCTTAGAGAACGGTCCACTTGGGCAAGAGCGTGCGACTGAAGAACTACTTAACTGGTGGAGCAAAGAAAACCCCACCGCGAAGTAAGCGCACGCCGGCAAGTAAGTAAATTGCAGAAACAAGTAACGGCACTAAATAGGTATCACCGCTGTCTGGAAGTAACAGTGCGGCAATTACGGCGCCCGAAACAATTGCGCCATTTACAACAACATCGTAAACCGAGAAAACGCGACCGCGATAAATATCATCAATCTTTGATTGAACTAGCGCGTCATTGGTAACTTTCAAACTTTGACCAAATAACGCTGTGACAAAAGCTGCACAGACCAAAGTAAGCGGAGTTCGCACAAATAAAATAAAGAGCGGCCCGAAAGTGCTGGCAATAAGCGAGAACCTCATCCAGCGATGTCTGCCAACTCGTCGCACTCCATAAGGCGCTGTAACGGCACCAACAACGAATCCAATTGCGGCAATAGATAAGGTGAAACTAAGTCCAGCCAATCCCGCTTCACTATCTGCTGGGTCATTAAAAGTATTTCGTTCTAATAAGAGAGCGATCAAAGTTAACGCCGTGATTCCGCCACGATGAATTGCAATCGCTGCGATGCCGCGCGCTGCATCCATATGTTGGCGAAGAAAACGAACTCCTTCGCGCATTTCAATAAAACCTTGCGCAAAGCTAGCATTCTTAATTTCATGGTCTAACGGACCAATTTCTTTACGCTTCAATAACGAGGCAAAGAGTGCAGTGACTAAATAACCGCACGCTGCAAACATGATTATGTAGCCATCAGCCTTATCGGCAGTTGTTGTTCCATCTATTAACTGGCGTAAACCAAGGCCTATTCCGCCACCCATAACAACCCAAACCGATCCACCGGTAACAGCAAGTGCGTTAGCGCTGATCAGAGATTTACTATCGATCATCAACGGAATACCGGCAGATAACCCAGCCAAAATTAAGCGATTAACTCCAAATGCAATCAGAACAAAGACCGTCATCTCTATTCCAGTTTTCCCTTGGAAGATTAAGAGCGAGATGATAGATAAAGTTGTTGCTCTCGTTAAATTGGCAAACATGATCGCTCGTTGCCGCGAAACACGATCGAGAATTGTTCCAACGAACGGCCCAATCAGTGAGTACGGCAGAAGAACAACCGCGAATGCAAGAGCAGCACCTAGCGCGTTCGCCTGACGTTCTGGAGAAAATAAAACGAACGAGGCCAAAGCGCTCTGAAAAATTCCATCGGTTAACTGACCGGTCCAGCGCAGGCGCAATAAACGGGCAAACTTCTTATCTGTGAGAATCTGCCAGACGTTCATAGTTAAAGGGTAACCGCGCACAGCCTGCAAAAGAGGTTTATCCTTACCTCACCATGAAATCTAAGCGTGCGTTCATCGACTATTCACTTGATAAGCGCGCCACTTTATTAGCGCTCTTTCGTGGAGTTGTAGATGCCTGTGATGCCGATCCATATCTAATGCGCGCAGCTAAATATCATGGCGAGAAAGCCCAGCGAAAATGTCCGGTCTGTAAAAAAGATTCACTGGTTGAACTGCGTTACACCTTTGGCGATCAACTCGGCCAATTCTCAGGGCGCATCAAGACCGAGATCGAATTATTGGAGATGGAGAAAGAGTTTGGAGAATTTGCGGTCTACACCGTCGAGGTCTGCCGCGAATGCTCTTGGAACCATCTCTGCTCTTCTTATCTATTAGGAGACGGAAATGAGCGAAAGCCACCCCGTCGCGTACGCACCCTAGAAGATGAAGATTGGGTTAAAGGGTAACCTTAAGAAATGATCCGCAGAAAACTTATCCGCGCCGGTATTTTCCTAGCCGGCTTTGGTTTTATCGCCGGGTCGACGCTATTCGCATTTGCCTGGTTTACCGTTTCAATTCCTGATCCAAATGCCTATGTAAATAGCCAATCTACAATTATTCAATATTCCAACGGTCAAGAAATTGGTCGCATCGGATCACAGAACCGTCAGATCTTGCCGCTGGCAAAGATTCCAATGAATTTACGTAATGCGGTACTTGCTGCCGAAGATAGAAACTTCTATTCCAATAAGGCATTTAGCGTTACCGGTATCGCACGCGCGCTTCTTAACAACCTCAAGTCCGGTAATTTAAATGGCGAAGGTGGTTCAACGATCACCCAGCAATATGCAAAAACAGCATTTCTCACACCTAGCCGCACAATTCAACGAAAGATCAAAGAACTTGTAATTTCACTTAAGTTGGAGAATTCGCTATCTAAAGATCAGATCTTTGAAAATTACCTAAATACAATTTATTTCGGTCGCGGCGCGTATGGCGTTCAAACTGCATCACAACAATATTTCAATCGCAACGCCAACCAACTTAACTTGTCACAGATGGCGGTGATCGCAAGTATTTTGCGTTCACCTGGTTATTACGATCCAGCGCTCTCTAAAGAAAATGGCGTACGTTTAGAGAACCGTTTCGAATATGTAATCGACGGAATGCTTGAGAAGAAATGGATTACTGAAAAAGATGCAGCCAGCGCAAAATATCCAACGGTAATTCCACGTACCAAGACCGGACAGTTGAGCGGTCCTAAGGGACACATTGTTGCCGCAGTACAAAAAGAGATGGGCAAGCTCGGCTTCTCTGAAGACCAACTCCTTGTTGGTGGATTAATTATTAAAACAACTATCGATCAACGAGCACAACAATCTGCCGTTGATGCAGTAACTAAGTTGTATCCAAAGAAAGCTCCAGATAATTTAAGAATTGGTTTAGCTGCGATCCGCCCCGGAACCGGTGAGATCATTGCAATGTATGGCGGTCGCGATTATTTAGAGCGTCAGTTAAACGATGCCACCCAGTCAATTGCGCTAGCCGGCTCTACTTTTAAGCCCTTCGCGCTTATTGCCGCCCTTGAAGCAGGTATTCCTCTTACTTCAATGTGGAACGGTGATTCACCACAAACTTTTGATGATCTAGGTAAGCCTTACGAAGTTTCTAACTATGGAAATGAAGGCTGGGGCCAAGTAGATCTACTCGAATCAACCAAGCATTCGATTAACACCGTTTATGTTCCACTCGGACAGAAAGCTGGCCTAGATAAAGTTGTCGATGCCGCTCGTCGTGCCGGAATTCCAGAATCTGTTGCGATGGTTCCATCACCTTCTGTTTCACTCGGTGTTGCGAGCCCACACGTAATCGATGTGGCTAACGCATATGCCACATTTGCTGCGCAAGGTATTTACTCAAAGCCTTATCTAATCGCATCTGTTACTGGCCCAAATAAAGGTCTGCTCTACGAAGGAACTTCCCAGACCCAAGAAGTATTCGCTAAAGATGTAATGGCTGATTTAACTTACGCACTTAAGAGTGTAGTAAATGGTGGAACTGGATCAGCAGCGCTGGCACTTGGTCGACCAGCTGCAGGCAAGACCGGAACAAGTCAGTCAAATGCATCTGCCTGGTTTAGCGCATACACACCACAGCTCGCAGCATCTGTAGCGCTCTTCCGTGACAGCGCCTCTGAATCACTTAACGGAATCGGTGGACTTACATCTGTAACGGGTGGAACTTTCCCGGCGCGAATCTGGACTGCATTTATGAAGGGCGCACTTAGAGGCGAACCTGAGATGAGTTTTCCAGCCCCAGCAAATGTTGGCGGACTAGAACCAATTGTTATGACTAGCGGTGGCACGCAGTCAATGAAGAAGTAATAAGTTGTGCAAAAAAGTGCGCGCGCTTTAATTGCGCTAGCCATACTTACTTCGTTAATTAGTTTCGCAAAATTTAACCATTGCACAACCACCGATTGGTCTACTCCCGATCAATATATCCATGCCTGTTATTCAGACTTGCCTGCTTTATTTGGTGAAAGAGGCTTAAATAAAGGGGAATGGGCCTATAGCAACGGGGATGCATCTGTTGAATATCCCGTTGTAACTGGCGCAATCATGTGGGCAGTTGCCAAGATTGTTCCGACCGGCGATAACGCGCTCCAGAATTATTTCTATGCAAATGTATTTTTTCTAGCGCTGCTATTTATCTTGATCTCACTGTTGGTCGCCAAGATGCGCCCTGAGTTCGCTTACTTAACTCCAATAGCACCGGCGGCAATCGCATCGCTTTACATCAACTGGGATCTCTGGGCGATCATTTCAATGTTGGGTGCAATCTATTGGTTTGATCGAAAGAAGTTGGATCTAAGTGCGCTAGCGCTTGGACTTTCTATCTCGACAAAGTTCATGCCGATCTTCTTGCTGCTTCCCATCGCATTTATCTTCTTGCGCCGCAATCAACTACAAGGTGCGCTGCGTTACTTCGCGATAACGGTCGCAACATTTGCCGCAATTAACTTGCCGGTGTATTTAACAACCCCTGAAGGTTGGTTACGTTTCTATCAATTAAATCTCTCGCGCGGTTCGGACTGGGGATCAATTTGGTATGCCCTCACTGCACTCGGTGTAAATCTGGCAAACCTTAACTATTTATCAATCTTGGTATTACTCGCTGCATTTGCGGCGATCACAATTTATATTTTGGAACTTAGAAATATTCCATCACTTGCATCCCTTAGCTTCATCGTTCTCGCAGCGGTTATGGTGGCGAGCAAGGTTTATTCACCGCAATATGTTTTATGGCTAACCCCGCTTGCCGTAATCGCGTTAGTTGATAAACGAGATTTACATGCCTTCTGGATCTGGCAAGGCGCTGAAGTTATCTATCACGTTGCGATTTGGCAGCACCTCGCCAGCGTCACCGGCGCAAAGTTCGGCCTTCCGTTGTACGGGTACGCGCTAATTACTTTGCTGCGAATTGCCGCCACCATTTACTTAATCGCGGTCTTCGTCCGCCGCGGCCTGGCCGGTGGCACCCAGGGCCCAGCCGCCCACAGATCCCTGCGTGAATTTCTCTTTGAAAGCGGCAGCGCGTACCCTTAAGCCTTCAACGTGAGGCTCCCATCGGGGGCTAAACAATGAAGCACTAACCCTCCTGTCACGGAAATACCGTGGCCGTCTTAGTCCAGAGGAGGTCGGGTTAACGCATGCGTCACTATGAATTAATGGTCATTCTTGATCCAGAACTTGAAGAACGCACAGTCACACCAAGCCTTGAGACATATCTCAAGATCATCAAAGATAGCGGTGGCACAGTAAACAAGCTTGACCTTTGGGGCAAGCGCCGTATGTCTTTTGAAATTCTGAAAAAAGGCGAAGGTATCTACGCAGTCATCGATATGAATTGCGAACCAGCAGCAATCAAAGAGCTAGATCGTCAACTTAACTTGAACGAATCTGTTCTCCGCACAAAGGTTATGCGTCCTCTCTAGTTTTCAATTCCACATCAGCTGCGCTGATTGGAAAGAATCCACAGATAGGGAGCGTCGCTCCTTAATTGTCATTCGTTGACGATAATTTAAAGCAAGGACTCCACCAGTAGATAAGTCTCAGTGAACTGAGAGAAGAGGTAAAAAATGGCAGCAGGAGATACAACAATCACAATGATCGGCAACCTAGTTGACGATCCCGAGCTTCGTTTCACACCATCAGGTGCGGCCGTTGCAAAATTTCGTGTTGCCTCAACACCTCGTTATCTAGATAAGACAACAAACGAATGGAAAGATGGCGAGAGCCTCTTCCTTCAATGTCAGATCTGGCGTCAAGCTGCTGAGAACGTTGCAGAGTCACTAACAAAGGGAATGCGCGTCATTCTCTCTGGTCGACTAAAGCAGCGTTCATATGAAACTAAAGAAGGTGAAAAGCGCACTGTTTTCGAAGTAGAAGTTGATGAAGTTGGTCCATCACTACGTAACGCAACTGCAAAGGTGACTCGTGCACAACGCGCAGGCGGAACAAGTGGCGGATTCTCTGCACCAGCTGCATCCGGCGGAGAGTCATTTAATGACGATCCATGGGCTGCTGCTTCAACAAGCAATGCAGGCGGAGGATGGGCAACCACAACCTCCGAAGAACCACCATTTTAAGTCTTAAATAACTAGTCCATCCATTCCTAGCTAATAACTAGGGCCCACTTAAAAGGAGCACCACAATGGGAGCAAGAAATAACCGGAACCTAAAGGAACCGAAAAATAAGGGCGCAAAAGCTGCAGCCCTAAATAAGAAGTTCAAGAAGAAGCCTTGCAGCTTCTGTCGCGACAAGGTGACATATATCGATTACAAAGATATCGCCACACTTCGCAAGTACATTTCCGATCGCGGCAAGATCCGCGCTCGTCGCGTCACTGGCGCATGCACACAACACCAACGCTCGGTCGCAACAGCTGTCAAGAACAGCCGTGAAGTAGCGCTCTTGCCTTACACATCGACGGCTCGCTAAGGGGGAATGAGAAAATGAAACTTATCCTTACTCGCGAAGTTACAAAGCTCGGTTCAGCCGGCGATGTAGTAACTGTTAAAGATGGCTACGCACGCAACTTCTTGTTGCCACGTGGCGTTGCAATCGCATGGTCACTTGGTGGCGAAAAGCAGATCGAAGGAATCCGTCGCGCTCGCGCTGCACGTGAAGTCCGCGATATCGATCACGCTAAAGAGATCAAGGCATCACTTGAAAAGGCAGCAGTTACAGTTTCAGTTAAAGCTGGAACAGCTGGCCGCCTATTCGGTTCTGTCACAGATAAAGACATCGCAGCAGCTATCAAGGCAGCAGCAGGCGTCGATATCGACCGTCACAGCATCAAAACTGCTGGACATATCAAGAAGGCTGGCGAGCACACAGTTAAGGTCTCACTTGCACATTCAGTTGTTGCATCTGTGACTGTAAAGGTTGTCGCAGCTAAGTAAGTAAAAGTAGTTAAAGAAAACCCCGGCCGCTAATGTGGCCGGGGTTTTTACTTTAAAAATGCTAGAGCCAACCAGATTTCTTAAATTTGCGATAGAGAACAACTGTAAGAATTGCCAGCGAAGTAACAACTAGTGGATAGCCATATTTCCAGCGTAACTCAGGCATTACATCGAAGTTCATGCCATAAATACCAGCGACCATAGTCGGGACCGAAGCCAATGCGACATAAGAAGTAATTTTTCGCATATCTGAATTTTGTTGCACTTGAACCTGAGCCAAATCTGCTTGTAACGCAGATGCAAGCAGTGAATCCAAGCCCGCAGCTGCATCAGATGCGCGAGCTAGATGATCAAGGGTGTCGCGAAAAAAGGGAGTTAAAGTTTCAGGCACATGCCTTGCTCCAACACTTGCTACCTGTTGCAGTGGTGAGAGAAGTGGATCAATTGCATGGCGGAATTCAATAATTTCGCGCTTTAGCAGGTAGATATCACGCGAGACTGTTTTAGAAGTTCCGCTAAAGACTTTCTGTTCCACGCCAAGTACATCATTTTCTAATTCAATCGAAATATCAATATAACAATCGATCGCGTGATCCAGAATTGCGTGCATTACCGCATACGGACCTTTAGCCAGTTGATCTGGATTTGATTCAAGCGCCTGCCGCGTATTTACCAACGGCGCACCGTTGCCATGGCGAACAACAACAATGAAGTAATCTCCGATGAAACAGAAGATTTCACCGGTTGAAACCTGACTACTACTCTCTTCATAGAAAGCGGTTTTCAATACAAAGGCCTGTACACCTGGATACTCTTCATACTTCGGACGTTGGTGAGCGGTAATTGCATCTTCAACTGCTAAAGGATGAAATCGAAAATCGCCGACTATTTTTTCAAACTCACTCGGGGTTGGTTCTGCTAGACCCAACCAGATAAAGCCCTCACCATTTCTAGCCTTGCTAATTAATTCAGGGAGGTTGGAGGGCTCTTTGTAGCGAACCCCATTTTGATATAAGGCGTAGTCAACGATCATGCGATAAGTCTCCATTATCTAGATGAATAAATGGTTATCGCCAGAAAGTCTCACTGGTTGAGAAGTAAGAAATTACTTTCATACACAGGCTCTACATCGGGTGACCCGCCTCTGACCTGCGCTTTCCTTGAAAAGCGGGTTTTTCCCAATAGTTACCCACACCCTGCACACAGGGATTTACACAGGAAAACCCGCTTATCCACCCCTTTATACACAGCCTTATCCCCAGGTGCCTTCGCTTTTGTCAGTGCGAGGTGGGAAGTTACTCCACGTGAGCATCGCTGAACTACCTAACAATTCATCGCGCGCCAACTCGTCATATAACAACGTCGGCACCGAGTTCGAGCGTACTCCGCCACAAGATTTAATCGCCGAACAATCTGTTCTCGGTGGAATGCTCTTATCTAAAGATGCAATCGCAGATGTAATCGAAATTCTGCGTGAACGTGATTTCTATCGTCCGGCGCACGAGTTAATTTACGACGCTGTTCTCGATCTCTATGGTCGCGGCGAACCTGCAGATGCTGTCACGGTTTCCGCAGAGCTCACCAAGCGCGGCGACATTGCGCGCGCAGGTGGCGCACCTTACCTACACACTTTAATTTCATCTGTACCAACTGCAGCTAACGCTGGTTACTACGCAAAGATTGTTCGCGAACACGCGATCATGCGCCGACTTGTTGAAGCCGGAACAAAGATTGTTCAAATTGGTTACAACGTAGAAGGCGAAGTCGATGACGCTGTCGACCAAGCGCAAGCTGAAGTCTATGCAGTTACCGAACGCCGTACTTCTGAAGATTATGTACAACTTGCAACTTTATTACCTGAAGCGCTCGATGAAATCGAAGCGATTCAAAAAGGCACCGGAGTTGAAGGCGTTAAGACTGGCTTCCGCGATTTAGATTTACTTACACATGGTCTCCATCCAGGAAACATGATTATCTTGGCGGCGCGTCCTGCAGTCGGTAAATCAACTCTTGGTCTGGACATCGCTCGACATGCATCGATTCACGATGGAAAAACTTCAGTTATCTTCTCGCTCGAAATGTCGCGCTCTGAAATCACAATGCGTATGTTGTCTGCCGAAGCTCGCGTTGGTTTAAATAACATTCGCTCTGGTCAGTTAAGTGATGAAGAGTGGTCAAAACTTGCGCGACGTATGGGCGAAATCTCTGCCGCACCTTTATTTATCGATGACTCTCCAAACCTTTCAATGATGGAGATCCGCGCTAAGGCCCGTCGCCTTAAGCAACGCCATGATTTAAAGCTCATCGTTATCGATTATTTGCAGTTGATGACCAGCGGTAAGCGCGTTGAAAACCGTCAGCAAGAAGTATCTGAATTCTCTCGCCACCTAAAACTCATGGCGAAAGAGCTCGATGTTCCGGTTATCGCTATCTCACAGCTCAACCGTTCACCAGAGCAACGCTCTGATAAGAAGCCAATGCTCTCTGACCTCCGCGAATCTGGTTCGATCGAACAAGATGCGGACGTTGTTATCTTGTTGCACCGCGATGATATGTATGACTCACAGAACCGTTCGGGCGAAGCAGATCTAATTGTTGCTAAGCACCGTAACGGTCAGACCAAGACAATCACCGTTGCTGCACAACTTCACTTTGCGCGCTTTGCAGATATGGCGCCAAGTGCTGGCGCAGGTCGCGACTTTACTGCGCCGCAAGAACCACAAGATGGCGCCTGGAACGAATAAAGTTATTTAGCGTTTGTCTTAGCTCGATCGGCTATATAGATACCGATTAACACAATAAAGCCGCCAAGCAACTGAATTGTTGTCCAAGATTGCGATAACCAGATCCAAGCAAATGCTCCAGCCAATACCGGTTCGAGCATTCCGATAACGCTAGAAGTTGAAGCGCTTAGCCTGCGAATACCACCGACAACAAATAGATACGGAACCATCGTTCCGAAAACGATGATGTAGGCAATCAATAACCAACCGGGCGCGCTGTAATCGCTAAAACGACCTTGCAGATTAATGTCGGTATTAAATATTTCGGTTGGAAAATTCCAGATCGGCAAGACTATTGACCAGAAGAGTCCGGCTACACCGAATCCCCAAACAATCATCGCCTGCGCAGAACGCTTTGTGCCTTGCGATTGGCTCATTAAGAAGTAAACCGCCAACGCGAAAGCGGCACCGAGCGCACCTAGAGTTCCAAATAAATCGAAGGTAAAACCTTCCCAAACTTTGGCAACGAAGATCAAGCCAAGCAATGAAAGTGCGATCGCCGCCCACATGCTCTTTGCGACCTGAGATTTGCGAACAAATTTGATCCAGAGAACGATCCAAATCGGAGCGGTAAATTCGATGATTAGAACCAGGCTAAGCGGAACGCCTTGTGCAATTCCGATGAAATAACCGAGCTGCACCATGGCGTAACCAAAGACCCCGTAGAAAACCAGCGTTGGTATTTCCCGGCGCTCTGCCTTCAGCGAATTACGGTCTTGGATAAAGGTGAAGGCAAAAAGTAAGAAGAAAGTGCCGATCGCGCGAACTTGGGCCAAACGAAATGTCGTCATATGGTCGAGGACCAAGGTGACGATTACGCCATTGAGCGAGAAGAAGATCGCACCCATAACAAGATAAAACTCACCGCGATGCTTATTTAGCATTGGGTGAGCCTATCTGAAAGAAAGCAGAATTGAAGTTAGAAAGCGTTTTCGGAGATCTCCATGATCGAACCATCGGTGCCTTCAACGATCTTACGATCAGCGGTGATATGTGGCAGGTAATTTGTCACAAAGAACTTGGCTGATGCGATCTTGCCGGTGTAGAAATCAGCATCCTTTGCAGATGCACCGTTTAAGCGCTCAGCTGCGATATCTGCCTGACGTAGCAACAACCATGAAGTGATGATGTCGCCAACTGCCATCAATACGCGTGATGTATTTAGACCAACCTTGTAAATCTCTGGCGCAGATTCTTGTGACGCCATCGCGTGTCCAACGAGAACTCCAACCATGCCATTTAGATCGCCAAGTGATTTAAGAAGTGCTTGCTTCTCTTCGGCATGTGCGCCACCAGATTCAGCAAATGCTTGGATCTCTTTTCCAAGAAGTCCAAGAGCCTTTCCGCCATCTTTTACAACTTTGCGGAAGAAGAAATCAAGGCCTTGAATCGCAGTTGTACCTTCGTACAAAGTATCGATCTTGGCATCGCGAACATATTGTTCAAGCGGCCAATCTTGGGTAAAGCCAGAACCACCAAATGTCTGTAGCGATTCGGCACCGAGAAGTGTCCAAGACTTTTCAGAACCGTAACCCTTAACAACAGGAAGCAAGAGATCGTTCAACTTCTCCATATCGTCGGCGCGATCCTTATCGCCTGCCTTGATTGCAAGTTCAATCTCATCCTGAATCGATGCGGTGTATAGAACTAGTGCACGCATTCCTTCGCTGTAAGACTTCTGAACCATTAG
>JAXITH010000006.1:0-15732 GCA_034680185.1 Candidatus Planktophila sp. | reverse complement strand
ATCAATAGGCGAGCGTTCGCGCACATGCGCGACATCTTCTTCTTTAATACGTCCGCTCATAAATACATGTTATCTCTCTAGACCGATATCAGAGCGCGCTCAAGCGGGCATGGAGCGCGTAGGCGCCGGGATCGGTGAGGCTGGCAACTTGGTCGATGATGATGCGCATGCGCGAAGTTTCATCGCCGGAGGCTTGCCAGTCCTTAACAAAGATCGAGTCCAGCGCAGTTGCCGCATGCTTATGCAACATCTCAACCAACTCTTTAATAACGATTTGCTGCTTGGCATAGCGCTCTTGTGAAATCGCGGCGTTGATTAGGTAGTGCCCCGCAACTGCCTTTAAGAAATCCACTTCTATTTCTTGTTCGCGCGGAATAACTAGATCAGCCTCATAGCGACGTAGTGCGCCATCGCCATGCACCTTTCGAGTTTCAAGCTCTGCCGCTAGAACGAAGCGGCCAATAAGTTGTGAGGTTGAATCCTTTAAGCGGGCAAGTGAGCGATGGCTGCCATCGTAATATCGTGGCCAGCAGGAAAGTTGTTGCAAACGCGCCAGCGCTGCAGCGGCTTCATCCTTCGTTGCGGTTGAGCCGTAGCTATCTTGCATCTCCTTATGCAAAATATCGAAATCGCGCTCGAAGTTATCTACCTTTACTTGACCAACAAATATTGCATCTTCTAGATCGTGAACAGAATATGCGCAATCATCAGACCAATCCATGATCTGCGCTTCGATACATTTGCGATCTGATGGGGCGCCTTGGCGCATCCAGTTAAAGATTTCTACATCATCGTCGTACACGCCAAATTTGCGCGGGTTAATTGCACGTGGCCACGGATACTTTGTTCCAGCATCAAGTGAGGCTCTCGTTAAATTCAAACCAACTGACTTGCCATCTTCATCAACCGTCTTTGCTTCGATACGAGTTAGTAAGCGGAAACTTTGGGCGTTTCCTTCGAAGCCGCCGAAATCTTTGGCAACTTCCGCGAGAGCTTCTTCACCATTGTGCCCAAAAGGTGGATGGCCTAAATCGTGTGACAGGCATGCTGTTTCAAGTAAGTCAGGATCTGCACCGAGTGATTCACCGAGTTCGCGACCGATTTGTGCGCACTCAAGTGAATGTGAGAGGCGAGTGCGTTGAAAATCATTTTCCCAAGGGACTGCAACTTGAGTCTTTGCCGCTAAGCGACGAAGTGCTGCAGAGTGAATAACACGTGCGCGATCGCGCATGAATTCGGTACGACCTGGGCGCTTGGCAGGTTCAAAGAGAAAGCGTTCTTGATCTTTCTCTGAATAGTTCTGCGCACCGCTGTTCATAGTCCTACCCTAAATGATCGCTGATATGTATGCCGCGCCTGCCTAAGGTGACATAGGCCAGATATGCGCCGGTTTCACGCACTAAATAACGCTTTCCCGAATTTTCCAAGGCGTTCGGACCGGTCTTTACGGGTGAACAGGTGGCTATAGCACCCAAATCATTTGCCATAGTCATCGCGCGACGGCAATGAAATGGATCGGTAACGATGATTACATCCTTCCAATTTTTTAACTTCATAAACTTCACATAATTCTGAGTCGATACCCAAGTGTCGCGACCAACTTCAAGTGAAGTGATATTGCGAGACTTAACGCCATTGGTAGATAGCCAATATTTTCCAGATGCTGCCTCTGTGGTCCTATCTCCAGGTGCGCCTGCGCCGACGGTGATTATGTGAGGAGCAAGTCCTAGTTCATAAATTCGCTTTGCTTCCTGCAAGCGCGCTTCAAGTACTTCACCTGGTCGACCATTTAACTGCGCTGCACCCAGAACAACAATGACGTCGCCTTGGCGAATCAGCGGATTATTTGCTGCCTGCCATGTGACTCCTACGGCATATAGCGGCACCGCGATAACAATTAAAAGTATTGCTGCGATAACACGACGAATTATTTTAAAGAAGATCATCCGCCCGAGAACGCATCTTCTAATTCAACAGAGACATCTTCATCTGGATCCAATAACCAACCATCTGGAAGAGTTGGCGGACGTCCATGGCTAACTCGACCGCGTGGCTTTTCGGCGACTTCAAATGGATATGGCTGATCTGTTAACTGATCTAGCAATGTGCGCAGTTCGGCCAGAGATGAATGCATTCCGAATTGGCGGCGGAGCTCACTTGGAACTCTAAAGCCCTTCAAATACCAAGCCATATGTTTGCGCAGGTCGCGACATCCGCGATCTTCGGATTCGAAGTAATCCACGATTAATTCGGCGTGACGGAACATAACTTCGCGAACTTCAAAGAGCGATGGAAGAACACGTTTTTCGCCGCCTTTAAATGCCTCAACTAGATCGGCAAATAACCAGGGGCGTCCTAAACATCCGCGACCTACAACGACTCCTGCGCATCCAGTTTGATCCATCATCGCTTTGCCATCAGCGCCTGACCAGATATCGCCATTTCCAAGCACAGGTGTTCCGGTTGGTTTTAAATGTTCAACTAAGCGCGCGATCGCCGACCAATCGGCTTTTCCCTCATACATCTGCTCTGCGGTGCGTGCATGCAGTGCAACCCAAGCAACACCGCTATCTGATGCTGACTTGGCGGCTTCTAAATATGTGTGGTGATCGGTATCAATACCAATGCGCATCTTTACCGTTACAGGAATCCCAAATGGTTTAGCCGCTTGTACCGCTGCATCGACAATCGATGAAAATAACTTTCGTTTGTAAGGAAGCGCTGCTCCCCCACCTTTGCGAGTTACCTTCGGAACCGGGCAACCAAAGTTCATATCTATGTGATCGGCGAGATTTTCTTGGCCGATCATCGTTACTGCTGCGCGCATCGTGTGTGGATCAACGCTGTACAACTGAACCGAACGCGGCCATTCTCCGGCGCCAGGAGCGATCATGCGCAAGGTATCTGGACGTCTTTCAATTAGCGCTCGTGCAGTAACCATTTCCGAGACAAATAACCCAGCGCCTTGTTCGCGACAGAGCGCGCGAAAAGCAGAGTTGGTAATCCCCGCCATCGGCGCAAGAACCACCGGTGGATCAATTACATGGTCACCACTAGAAAGCGGCAGAGTTAAAGCCACTTAATTAGCAACCCAATAATTTAGGAGCAAGCCAAGCTTCTACTTGATCAATGGCAATACGTTCTTGCGCCATAGTGTCACGATCGCGAATTGTTACAGCTTGATCATCAAGTGTTTCAAAGTCGATGGTGATGCAATATGGAGTACCGATTTCGTCTTGGCGACGATAGCGACGACCGATTGCACCAGCATCATCGAAATCAATATTCCAGTTCTTGCGCAACTGCGCGGCGAGATCGCGCGCCTTTGGTGAAAGATCAGCGTTACGTGAAAGTGGCAAGACTGCCGCCTTAACTGGAGCTAAACGGTGATCGAGCTTAAGTACCGCACGCTTTTCCATTTCGCCCTTGGCATTTGGCGCTTCATCTTCAGTGAAAGCATCCATCAAGAATGTAAGTGCGCACCGGTCTACACCTGCTGCGGGTTCGATTACATAAGGTGTCCAGCGTTCGTTCTTCTCTTGATCGAAGTAAGAAAGATCCTTACCTGATGCTGCAGAGTGCGCCTTTAGATCGAAATCGGTGCGGTTTGCAATACCTTCGAGCTCGCCCCATTCGGTGCCGGCGAATTCAAACTTGTATTCGATATCTGCTGTGCGCTTTGAGTAATGAGATAACTTCTCTTTTGGATGATCATAGATACGCAAGCGATCAGGATTGATTCCGAGATCCTTGTACCAAGCCAGGCGAGTATCGATCCAGTACTGGTGCCAATCTTCATCGGTTCCAGGTACTACGAAGAACTCCATCTCCATCTGCTCAAATTCGCGAGTACGGAAGATAAAGTTTCCAGGAGTAATTTCGTTACGGAATGATTTTCCGATCTGGCCAATACCAAATGGTGGTTTGCGACGTGATGTCGTCATTACCTGATCAAAGTTGATAAAGATTCCTTGCGCGGTTTCGGGGCGCAGGTAAGCAAGCCCAGATTCATCTTCTACTGGTCCAAGGAAAGTTTTTAGCAAACCCGAAAATTGTTTTGGAGTTGTGAATTGGCCTTTATTTCCGCAAGCCGGGCAGTTCATATCGGCAAGTGATTCCAACTTCTTCTTATGCTTTGCCTCATACGCTTCTTCAAGATGGTCTGCGCGGTAACGCTTATTACAAGCGGTGCATTCGGTAAGCGGATCGCTAAATGTGGCAACGTGTCCAGATGCTTCCCAAACTTCGCGCGCCAAGATCACACAAGAGTCGAGACCGACAACATCTTCACGGCCCATCACCATGGATTTCCACCATTGGCGCTTTACATTGTTCTTAAGTTCAACACCGAGCGGGCCGTAATCCCAAGAGGCGCGAAGTCCGCCGTAAATTTCTGATGAGGGATAAACAAATCCACGTCGCTTGGCGAGGGAGACAATATTTTCTAAACGATCTACGTCCATTTCAAGAACTCCATCCGGCTAATTTACTTAGCCGGTGAAAAGCGAATAGCTCCGGCTGGCTGTCGGCGAATCACAACGGACGTTGTAATCGTGGGCTAAGTTTACTCGTACGCTCCAGGTTCATCGATTGCGCGAGCCAGCACTGGAATCGCCTCTAACTTCGCTCGAGTTGAACTCAGCGCCCTGCGATAAGAGCCGACGTTCTCCCATTCGGTGGTTAAAACCCAGAGCGTTGGTTCATCTAAATTCTGGCCAACCGTGGCTGAGATAAATCCAGCTGCTTCAGATAAGACCGCCTTAACCGCTTCGAGTTCAGCCCGAAAATCAGCGGCTTGGCTGCGTGCCTGCTCAAATCTTGCGATCGCGATCATGGTGCCAGCCTAGCGCCGCCCATCAATCCCAATACGGAAATGAAAATCATTTTCATTTGTGATACCTTCAGGTTATGAGCATCGCAATCATCTTGGCGGCATCGACCGCTTTCGCAACCGTTACTGGCGGATATTTAGCAATTAAATCGAAGGATCGCCTGCACTTAGTGCTTGGGCTTTCGGCCGGACTTCTCCTTGGTCTAGTCGCCTTCGATCTTCTGCCGGAAATCTTTGAGTTAAATACCCAAGAGATTCTCCATGCACCTGCTGCTTCAGTTGCATTGATTGCAGGTTTCTTACTTCTGCACTTCTACGAACAACTCTTCGGTTCACACGAACCCGCCGAATCTGATTACGGCCACGAACATGAACACTCATCCAACATCGCCGGTGCATTTGGTGCACTTGCTATGGGTGGCCACGTATTTCTCGATGGCGTTGCCCTTGGCGTTGCATTCTCCGTAAGCTATAACTTAGGCGTTGCGGTCTTTATCGCACTTCTGGTGCACGCATTTTCTGATGGCCTAAATACAGTTTCATTTTTAATTAAGAGCGGATCATGGAGCAAGAAGGGCATCTGGCTTCTCGGAGTTGATGCAATTGCCCGTATCAGCGGTGCCGCGATTGGCTCTAGTTTTGCAGTTAACGATAACTTTGTTGGACTTTATCTGGCGCTCTTCGCCGGAATCGTAATCTACCTTGCAACTTCTCATATTTTGCCGGAGGCGCATTCTCGCCATAAATCGCGTTACACAATCATGGCAACAATCGTTGGTGTTCTTGTGATGTGGGCGCTGGTCGGTTCGCTCCACGGTATGGAATAAAAGTTGTCTAGATCCAACCCAAGGGTTCTGAGCACCCTTGAGCGCGCTGGTGGTTTTGCCAGCGCGCAGGAAATTTATCGCCTCATGCAACGTGAGGGCGAAAGCATTGGGCTAACCACCGTCTATCGCGCGCTGCAGAGTTTGGTTAACGACAAGATCGTTGATGTTCTGCGCCGCGATGACGGTGAAGCTATCTATCGCTTATGCGGTGAAGCCCACCACCATCACCTAGTCTGCAAAGGTTGCGGCGATACCGTTGAAATTGAAGGCGGCGCAATTGAAAAGTGGGCGAAGATGATGGCTGAAGAACATGGCTTTCGAGATGTTGGGCATACCGCAGAGATCTTCGGCCTCTGCGCTAAGTGCTAGCTACTACGCTTTTCCGCAATTCCCACTGTTGGGAAGGTCAAGCCTTCCCACATTTCAATCAATTCGGGAATCGCTACGCTTTTCCGAATCTACGATCTCGCTCAGAATAAATCTCGATCGCTTTCCACAATTGTTTTGGCGTCATATCTGGCCATAAAACATCCATAAAGACGAATTCAGCGTAGACCGATTGCCACGGCAAGAAGTTGCTAGTGCGCTGCTCCCCTGATGAACGCAAGAATAAATCAACATCGCGCATCTTCGGAGAGTAAAGATATTTCTCAATAGTTTTTTCGGTGATCGCATCGGGCTTTAACTTGCCACGCTTTACATCACGCGCCAGCGCGGTCGTGGCATCAACTAGCTCTGATCGCCCGCCATAGTTAACGCACATATTTAAAGTTAAAGTCTTGTTCTTCCTTGTTAACTCTTGGGCTTCTTCTAGCTCTGAGATAACCGATTTCCATAAACGCTGCGGGCGACCAATCCATTGGATCTTTACGCCCATCTCATTTAAGCGATCACGACGGCGGCGCAATACATCGCGGCTGTAGCCCATCAAGAACTTAACTTCTTCCGGGGTGCGCTTCCAGTTTTCAGTTGAAAAGGCGTAAGCGCTTAACTCTTTAACGCCGAAACCAATTGCTGCTTCTACTAAATCAAAGAGAACTTTTTCTCCGGCTTCGTGCCCTGCGGTGCGCGCTAGCCCGCGATCTTTTGCCCAACGGCCATTGCCATCCATCACTATCGCGATGTGTTCTGGGATCTCGATCTTTTTACTCAACTCTTAAACTCTCTCCACGATCGGCAGGCTACGCAGCCCACGTTCGAGGTGCCATTGTAAGTAAGCAATTACCAAACCACTAGCCTCGCGGCGATGACGCGGTTCGCTATTTTGCGCAACATCCCAATCGCCGCTTAGTAGCGCCCCAAGTAATTGCAGAGTTTCCGGTGCTGGCGTTGCCGATGCCGATGGGCGACATTCCATACAAACTGAACCGCCGCCTACAAGTGAGAAATAACGGTGTGGTCCAGGTTTCTCGCAACGTGAACAATTTGATGTCGATGGCGCGTAACCACCGATGGCGAGAGAGCGAAGCAAGAAAGCATCCAAGATAAGCGATGCGTCATAGCGATTTTCAGCCAGCGCTTTCATGCCGCCAACAACTAATTGGAACTCTTGCAGAGCTGGTTCGTACTCTTGTGAAGTAAAACGTTCGGCGGTTTCCAAAATTGCAGATGCAATTGTCCAACGTTGATAATCCTCGGTTAGCGCTTCACCATAATTATTGATCGCTTCAACCTGAGTAATCGTGTCAAAGGTGCGTCCTTTGTGAAGTTGAATATCAACGTGGCTGCCCGGTTCAAGGCGCGCACCGAATTTAGACATTGTGCGACGAACGCCTTTGGCAACGCCGCGGACGCGACCGTGTTCGCGGGTTAAGAGCGTGATGATGCGATCTGCTTCACCCAGCTTCTGGGTGCGCAAAATAATCGCTTCGTCACGATAAAGGCTCACGAAGGTAAAGGTAGTCAGCGGATAGCGCGATTTATTGCAGACACGACCGCTTTAAGTGAAGCAGTTGTGGTGTTTGGGTCGATCCCAACGCCCCAGAAAACTTCGCTACCAATTGAGCACTCCAGGTATGCAGCAGCTGATGCATCGCCACCGGCGGAAAGTGCATGCTCGTAGTAATCAAGCACTCGAACATCTACGCCGTATTCCTGCAAGATATTGCAGAAGGCAGCGATTGGACCGTTGCCTTGGCCAGAGAGTTCTTTCATTTCTCCACGATCGAGAATCTTCACTGTTAGATGAACATCTTCATCAAGGACAGATGTCTGCGCTAAACCTTTGAGACGGAATCGTCCCCAAGGTGCGCCATCGGTTGGCAAGTACTCATCTTCGAAGATATTCCAGAGCGCATCTGCAGTTATCTCGCCGCCTTCAGCATCAGTCTTGGTCTGCACTACGCGGCTAAATTCAATTTGATGACGACGTGGCAAATCAAGATGATGTTCGTTCTTCATCAAGTACGCAACGCCACCCTTGCCTGATTGCGAGTTAACGCGAATAACTGCTTCGTAAGAACGGCCAATATCTTTTGGATCAATTGGAAGATATGGAATAGCCCAAGTGAATTGATCCTTATCAACGCCAGCAGCTTTGGCATCTTTTTCAAGGTGCTCAAAGCCCTTCTTAATTGCATCTTGGTGTGAACCAGAGAAAGCGGTGAAGACAAGATCTCCGCCATATGGATGGCGTTCTGGAACTCGCAGTTGGTTGGCATATTCAACGGTGCGACGGATCTCATCGATATTTGAGAAGTTGATCATCGGATCGATGCCATGTGAAACCAGGTTCATGCCAAGAGTTACTAAACAAACGTTTCCGGTGCGCTCACCATTTCCAAAGAGTGTTCCTTCAATGCGATCTGCGCCAGCTAAGTAACCGAGCTCTGCAGCAGCAACTCCGGTGCCACGATCGTTATGTGGGTGAAGTGAAACAATTACGCTCTCGCGATTTTCCAGGTTGCGACACATCCACTCGATGGAATCTGCATAAACATTTGGCGTTGCCATCTCAACCGTTGCCGGCAAGTTCATGATCGTCTTCCACTGCGGAGTTGGCTTCCAGATCGCGTTTACCGCGTTGCAAACCTCAACAGCGAATTCGAGTTCGGTACCTGTATATGACTCAGGTGAGTATTCAAAGGAAACCTGTGTGCCAGGCACAGTAGAAACTAGATCAAGACAGAGCTGTGCGCCATCGGTTGCGATCTTCTTAATGCCTTCTTTATCAAGACCAAATACCACGCGACGTTGCAAAGTAGATGTCGAGTTGTAGAGGTGGACAATCGCTTGCTTGGAACCCTTGATCGCCTCATAGGTGCGACGGATTAGCGGTTCGCGCGCCTGGGTTAGAACTTGAATGACAACGTCATCGGGAATCATGTCCTCGTCGATGATTTTACGAACGAAATCGAAATCGGTTTGTGAAGCAGAAGGGAAACCAACTTCGATCTCTTTGTAACCCATCTCAACTAAGAGTTTGAACATCGCCAATTTGCGTGGCGTATCCATGGGATCGATCAACGCTTGATTGCCATCGCGGAGATCGACCGAACACCACTGTGGCGCCTTGGTCATCTGCTTTGTTGGCCATGTGCGATCTTTTAGATCAACTGGGATAAAAGATGAATAGCGATGCACCGGCATCACTGAAGGTTTTTGATCAGGAAAATTCTTATCTACTGACATTTACTTGAGCTCCTAAATTGTTGGGTTTTGTCGGGTTTTACCGGTGCGACAAACCCCGCGGCGAGGGGACCGGTTACTTGGCCCCGCCACGGCAGCTAAGGAGGAGGCTGCGATGTGTCATAAATAAATAGTAACGCTAGAAGTCAGAAATGAGCAAGCAAGCCTTAGAAGACGTGAATCTGCTCCATTACTTCCATAATTTTCACAGTATCGGCAAGGCTCATGATTGGGCTTTCGGTAAGTCCCTTTGCAATGCACTCTTCAACGTGGATTGCTTGATATTGCATTCCGCGTCCTTGGATTTTCGCATCGTATGACTTAATCAATTTACGATCGTTGTCATATACACGGAATGTGGTCTGTTCGTAGAAAGATCCATCGAGTTCTAGGCGACCCTTCGTGCCGTGTACCGCAGCACTTACTGTGCCGGCCATGGTCATACAAGAGTTAATAACTGCAAGTGAGCCGTTGTTGTAATGCATGACTGCAGCAGTCGCTGCATCAACTCCGGTATCGGTCATCACAGACTTTCCAGAAACTGAATCAGGGAATCCAAGTACGCGAATTGCAAACGAAACTGGGTAAATGCCAAGGTCGTAATGTGCTCCCCCGCCTTGTTCGCGATTCCACAATCGTGGCGCAATTTCAATTGGCAGGTATTGGCTGTGATCGCCAAAAACAAAGTTAGGTGTTCCGATTAGCCCTGAGTTGATTACCTCAAAGACCGCATCCATAGTTGGCAAGAAGCGAGTCCACATAGCTTCCATGACAAATACGCCGGCAGCTTTTGCGGCATCGTAAATTGCGTGCGCGTCAGCAGCGTTCATGGTGAATGGCTTTTCTAGCAAGACATGCTTGCCCGCTTTAATAGCAAGCAAGGTGTGCTCAAGGTGCAGAGTCTGAACCGTTGAAATATAAATAACATCTACTTCAGGGTCGGCAACGAGCGCTGCATAATCTGGATGGCGATTGGGAATACCGAACTTATCGGCAAAGGCGTTAGTGCG
This sequence comes from Candidatus Planktophila sp., assembly GCA_034680185.1. Lineage (GTDB taxonomy): Bacteria > Actinomycetota > Actinomycetes > Nanopelagicales > Nanopelagicaceae > Planktophila. The sequence goes on along the minus strand of JAXITH010000006.1, from coordinate 5,437 downwards.
CGCGATATCGCGAGTTGCAACAGCTTGGATCTTTAGACCAGCGATTGCGAAATCCGCTGCAATTAGATCAGCGATTCCGCCTGCTCCGAGATAACCCCAACGAAGTGCCATGTTTCTCCTAAGAAAAAAGTAAGTTCTACGGAATAAGTGTATTCGCGAAAATCTGCCAAGCAAGAAGTGATTTAGCGACTAGGGAAAGTGTTATGTAAGTGCGTTCTCCCCGCAGGTAATCCGCCCACTTTCCTACCTTCTTGTATTGCAGATATTGAACAAGGGCGAATGAGTTAAATAGAACGAAGATCGTAAATACGATGAAATAGACGAATGTTGGCGCTTTGTTCTCGCCGGCTCCACCGATCGCGAAGACATAGAACATCAGTGCAAGCCATGGGACTACTCCAGCAATACAGCCAAAGATAAATGGGACCCAACCGCCATTGCCAGGTTCCTCATATTTTTCCTGCAGCCAGCCGAAGAGAATCATTGATGCATTGACGCCAAAGATTGAAATCAAAGCGGTGACATCTGAAACGCCAGTTACTTGTGCAATCAGGACAATCATTACTGAAGAGCTGATCGAGTATTCGACCCAGCGGAAGAAGTTTCGGTGTGCGGCTAGTCCTGCGATATAACGTGGAAAGAACTTTGGGCTAATCACGATGAAGTGCGCAAGGGATGAAAGACCCAAGAAGATTGCTACGCCAATTGCGAGTGGCGCATCAAATAAAACGATTAGATCGCCATAAGTGCTGCCTGGAGGACCGGACATATATCGCGCTGTGATTGGTAGCGTGAAATCCGATGACAGCGCAAGAACTGCCACCATCTGCACCAAGTGCAGAACGCCAGCAATTAAATTGATACGACGTAAACCTTTATCTGTTATCTCTTTAGCCATGCCAATAAAGTAACAGCCCAATAGGGAATTTAGGTGTTACAGGACAGGCAAATACCGGTCTAACTCGTAAGCACTTACTTGGCGACGGTAGTCCTGCCATTCCGCGCGCTTATTTCGTAATACATATTCAAATACATGCTCACCCAAGGTTTCGCGGACCAATTGGCTCTTCTCCATTGCCGCGATCGCTTCATCTAGGTTTGCCGGAAGTGACTCTGGCGTTGCGTTATCTACGAGCTCGTACTTTTCTTCGATTCCCTTTAAGCCGGCCGCCAACATAACGGCATATGCCAAATATGGATTACATGCCGAATCAGGAGATCTAAATTCGATTCGTGTTGAATTCTCTTTATTTGGCTTGTACATCGGAATACGTACCAAAGAGCTGCGATTGTTGTGGCCCCATGAAATCAGCGCTGGCGCTTCGCCGCCGCCTTGTAAACGCTTGTAAGAGTTAACCCATTGGTTTGTAACCGCCGTGATTTCGGATGAGTGCTTCAAAATACCGGCGATAAATGAGCGAGCGGTTTTCGATAAATTAAATTCTGCTGAAGCATCGTAGAAAGCGTTCTTCTCGCCTTCAAAGAGCGAGACGTGAGTGTGCATTCCACTGCCTGGGTGATCGGTAAATGGCTTAGGCATAAAGGATGCGTAGAAACCTTGTTCAAGCGCAACTTCTTTAATCACATGGCGGAAAGTCATGATGTTATCTGCAGTGCTTAAAGCATCGGCATAACGCAGATCGATTTCTTGTTGGCCGGGTGCACCTTCGTGGTGGCTAAATTCAACCGAGATTCCCATCGCTTCCAACATTGTGATCGCTTGGCGGCGGAAGTCATGTCCGACAACTGCTGGTGTGTGATCGAAATATCCGCCTTGATCAACAGGTACTGGTTGCTCACCTTTTACGGGCGAATTTTTAAATAAGAAGAATTCAATTTCCGGGTGGGTGTAACAGGTGTAACCCATCTGCGCTGCTTTATTTAAAGTGCGACGAAGTACATTGCGGGGATCGGCATGTGAAGGCGAACCATCTGGCATGGTGATATCGCAGAACATGCGCGCTGCACCGGGGGCTTCAGTGCGCCAAGGCAGAATCGAAAACGTTGCAGGGTCTGGCTTTGCCAACATATCTGACTCAGTAACGCGCGCGAATCCTTCAATGGCAGAACCATCGAAACCGATTCCTTCTTCAAATGCATTCTCAAGTTCTGCTGGTGCAATCGCAACTGATTTCAAATAACCCAAGACATCGGTAAACCACAAACGGATAAAGCGAATATTGCGTTCTTCGATTGTGCGAAGTACGAACTCTTGCTGCTTACTCATCTGAGAATCTTGGGAAGTCATGCCCCAGATCTTGCCAATCCAAAGTTACGGCTGTGTTACGTGGCTCTTACTCAGCCCAGCGCGAAGTCATTGGAAGTCGGCGATCTTTACCAAAAGCCCGCTTAGAAACCTTTGGCCCAGGCGGATATTGGCGGCGCTTGTATTCAGCCTTATCGACCATCGCAATAACGCGACGCACCAGCGCCTCATCAAAACCTGCCGCAATTAAAGCTGCTGATCCTTGATCTTCATCAACGTAGGCGGTTAAAACGCGATCAAGTAATAAGTAATCAGGAAGTGAATCTGAATCTTTCTGATCTGGGCGCAATTCGGCGCTTGGCTCTTTCTCAATTGAGTTGACCGGAATTGGTTCGGCTTCACCGCGTTCGCGCGCGACTTCGTTGCGCCAGCGAGATAGCGCCCAGACATCGGTCTTGTAAATATCTTTAATCGGCGCAAAGCCACCAACGGCATCGCCGTAGAGAGTTGAGTAACCAACGGCTAGCTCTGATTTATTGCCCGTTGCCAAGACTAAATGTCCCTCTTGATTTGAGATTCCCATCAGCGTTGTTCCGCGAACGCGAGCTTGCAAATTTTCTTCAGCGAGCCCCTTTAAAACCAAGTTATTCATATAGGCATCAACCATCGGCGCAATCGGAACAGTGCGGAAATGAATTCCGGTGGCATCGGCAAAAGCTTGTGCATCAGAGATCGAATGATCGGATGAATATTTACTTGGCATCGCAACGCCATTTACGCGCTTGGCACCAAGTGCATCAACTGCCAAGGCGGCAACCAACGCCGAATCGATTCCGCCAGATAACCCAACTACAACGCTGCGGAAACCGTTCTTCTCGACATAGTCGCGCAAGCCCACAACGATCGCGTTCCAAATTTCTTCGCGGTCATCTAAACGAACTGCCACACCTGGCACAAGTGCGCGATCAATATTGACTTCATCTTCTGAGATAACAACATCGGGCGAACTAGTTTTAGTCGCAACATCGATATCAACTAAAGCAATGCCATCTTCAAATTGTGGAGCTCGTGCAATGACCGCACCATCTGCGCCAACCACAATGCTGTCCCCATCAAAAACCAGATCATCTTGGCCACCCGTCATATTTACATAAACCAATGGCGCCTTGGCTTGGCGAGCGCGCTTGGTTACCAGAGCTAAACGAGTGTCATCTTTAGCGCGTTCATATGGCGAACCATTGGGAACGATAACTAGCCCAGGTTTGCGATCGGCCAATTGCGAAGTAATTCCGCCATCGATCCAAAGATCCTCACAGATTGCGATTCCGATATCTGCGCCATGAATGCGCACCACCAAAGTTTGATCGCCCGGTACAAAGTTGCGGAATTCATCGAAGACGCCGTAATTAGGCAGATGGCATTTGGCATAACGCGCCGCGACCTGGCCATCGCTAATGACGGCAACCATATTTTGAGGCGATCCATTTACTTGATCTAAATACCCAACAATGGCCACACATTTGCCAGTTAACTCCCCCGCAAGTTGGGCAAGAGCGCTCTGGCTAGCTAATTGAAATGAAGGACGGAGCGCGAGATCTTCAACTGGATATCCCGTTAAAACCATCTCGGGAAAAACCACGATATGCGCGCCGGCATCTTGGGCGGTCTTGAAGTTTTCGCGCACTAAGGCAGCGTTGGCAACCAGATCACCAACTGTCGGGTTGACCTGGGCGAGGGCTACTCGCAACTTCATACTTCAAGAGTAATGGAATACCCTTACATCTGTACCCGGGGACTTCTCGCGAAGCTTCGAGGCTGGAGGAAAGAATGACAACTACAACGACCCTTTATGGTGGGGCGGCCCATCGTCGCGTCACAATTCTCGATTTGAAGAAGGCCAAGGTCGCCGGTGAAAAGTGGGCGATGCTTACTTCCTACGAGCAGATGACCGCCGAGATCTTTGATTCTGCAGGCATACCTGTTCTATTGGTCGGCGATAGCGCTGGCAATAATTTTCTCGGTGAAGAGAACACCATCCCGGTCACCGTTGACGAACTAATCCCATTGACCCGTGCAGTAGTCCGCGGATCAAAGCGCGCACTTGTCGTCGCCGACCTACCATTTGGTTCTTACGAGTCATCTCCTGAACAAGCACTTGCCACTTCGATCCGTTTCTTTAAAGAAGCTGGCGCGATGGCGGTAAAACTAGAAGGCGCGCATTTGGCAACCGTTGAAAAGTTAACTGCCGCGGGCATTCCGGTCATGGGCCACCTCGGCCTTACTCCGCAATCACTTCACCAACTTGGTGGTTATCGCGTCCAAGGGCGCGAAGATGGCGAAGCGATTTTGCAGGCTGCCTTAGCGCTAGAAAAAGCCGGCGCTTTCGCCATAGTTCTAGAACTTGTCCCGGCAGAACTTGCGGCGAAAATTACCGCCGCCCTTTCTATTCCAACTATCGGAATCGGCGCCGGAGTTAACTGCGATGCCCAGGTTTTAGTTTGGACAGATTTAGTTGGACTAACTGCCAACCCCCCAAAGCTGGCCAAGGCCTATCGCAATCTAAGATCTGAAATTTCCAACGCTGCCCAAGAATTTGCAGCGGATGTGCGTGGGGGAACTTTCCCTGGCGCCGAAAATACCTTTAACTAGCCCCCATGTCGGCAGCAGATTCGCAAAGTAAGCGCTCGCGCTTTGCTATCGACCTAACGCCGCTAACTAAGTACCCAGATTTTCGTAATTTGTGGGCATCGGGGTTAATTACCTACCTCGGTTCGATGATTACCTATGTCGCCGTCCCATTTCAGATCAAAGAGATGACCAACTCTTACATCGCAGTTGGCATTTCTGGCGTCGTAGAAATCGTCCCGCTAATTCTCTTCGGCCTTTATGGCGGGGTCTTGGCCGACTATGTCGATCGCAAGAAGATGGTCTGGGCGACCGAGTTTGCCTCCCTGGTCTTGGTGGCGATCTTGTTGGTCAACTCATTTCTGCCTAACCCGAATCTGATTTTGATCTATGTAGTCATCGGATTATTTGCGGCGGTCAATGGCCTGCAGCGACCTAGCGCCGATGCGATTCTGCCGCGATTGGTCGGGCATGCAGATTTGCCGGCGGCAAGTGCCCTGATGTCACTGCGTTGGCAACTCGGTGTGATCATCGGTCCAACAATTGGTGGAATTTTAATTTCATCTTTCTCAATTTCAGTTGGTTACATCGCAGATATCGCAACCT
>JAXITH010000005.1:0-15923 GCA_034680185.1 Candidatus Planktophila sp. | reverse complement strand
TCCCCTTCGATCAGGCGTTCTGGAATATCGATTCCGACCTGATCCAGCAGATCTGAGTCGGCCAAGATATTGCTCTTGGTGCGAAGGGCTACCGCAATCGCATCTGATGGACGGGCAGAAACTTTAAGTAAGGCTGATTGGCTATCTCGGATTTGGATCTCGGCGTAGAAGATTCCATCCTTTAGCTCGGTGATATGAACCGCGGTCATAGTCAGATCAGCTACCTCAAAAATGTTCGCCATTAGATCGTGCGTAAGTGGACGAGGTGAGGCCATCCCCTGCTGTGCGAAGGCGATCGCAGTAGCTTCAACGGCGCCAACCCAGATCGGAAGAAAGCGCGAGCCATCGATCTCTTTTAATAAAACGATTGGTTGATTTGAAGGCATCTCAATGCGAACACCGACAACCTCCATATTTACCATCATCGCCCAAGCCCCTTTAAAATCGAAAGGCTTTTTATTGACGTGGACGATTAAGACCGGCGCGAACAAGCCCGGCATGTAAGCGGATCGACAGCGACGCGATCTGCTTCTGTACTTCCTCAGCACGTGCCTTTGAGTCGGAAGATTTCTGACGATTGATCGGCGTAATTACTTGTTCGATCAAACCAATCTCGCGGTCGGCCGCTGATTTAAATGAACGCAAGTGACGCGCTTCGATTCCAAAGCCAGCCATCTCAGCAACCGCTTTAGCAACTGCAAGTGCGTCGGCATCGTAATGGCGACCGCGAAGTGCGATAAATCCATATGACTCAAGTTCTACCAACTGGTTATCGACCAAACCGCTGGCCTTGAGAAGTTCTTCGCGTGAAAGACGGAGATCAGATGATGCGCCGAATGATTCAGGCGAAGCATCGGTATCAACAGTTGTCAGAGTCGGACGAGGCGATGCCACTCCTCCAGCAGGAGCAGGATCAAGTCCACGATCTAAGGCTTCTAAATTCTCTTTGATAACACGAAGTGGGAGGTATTGATCGCGCTGCAGGAGCAAGACGTAACGGAGACGGTCAAGATCGGTCGCGGTAAATTTACGGTAACCCGAAGGTGTGCGTTGCGGTTCGATCAGCCCTTCAGATTCAAGGAAGCGGATCTTGGAGATCGTGATATCTGGAAAGTCTCCACGAAGCTTTGTTAATACTTCTCCGATACTCAAATATGCGCGTGCTGGAACGCTCACTTTAATCTCCCCTACTTCTCGTTAAACGGTTAATAAAAATATTTAAAATTATTTTGCTGAAATAAAGAGCATGTGAAACTTACCGATTTGAATTTCATCGCCCGAAACAAGCGCTGCATCTGAAATAGATTGATTATTCAAATAAGTGCCGTTCAAACTTCCTAGATCTTTCAATGCGAATGCGCCATTTCTTAACTCAATAAGAGCGTGCTTTCTTGAGACGGTTACATCATCGAGAAAAATTGGTGACTCAACAGAGCGACCGATTGCTACTTCACCTTGATCAATTAGAAATCTTGCGCCTTTTGCAGGTCCGCGATGTATAACGACCATGGCGCGATCGGCCGGTCCATCGAGAATTGCAGTAAGGGCAGCGAGGTCGATCTCGTTAGCTGATGAGAGAAGCGCAGATAAAGCGCTTTCTGGGGAACCATCTACCACCGAACGAACCCCGAGATGCAGGGTGCTGGTGAGTTCGCCATTGGCTTTTGGTTGGTTCATAGCGATCTCCTTTGCAGCTCCTGGTTACGAGGTTCAACTTCAACCTGAGGCTGACATTAGAGAGAGTCGGCAAAGAAATCAAGCGGGAATATCTCCCGAAATCACGCCTTTTCTATGCGGTGATTTGACGATAATCGTCGGCAGAGAGTAAGCCGGCGGGATCGCCCGACACTTCAATCTCTGCCAACCAACCTGCGCCGTATGGATCAGAGTTGATTGTTTCAGGGCTTGAATTCAGCGCCTCGTTAATTGCCACAACTTTTCCGCTTACCGGTGCAAATATTTCGGAAACGCTCTTCGTTGATTCAACTTCGCCACAAACTTTATCTGCAGTAACTGTCTCGCCGACCTTAGGCAACTGTACGTAGACGATGTCACCTAGTGCGCCTTGGGCGTAATCAGTAATTCCCATGCGATAGGTGTTACCGCTCGCGCTTACCCATTCGTGCTCTTTTGTATATTGCAGATTATCTGGAATCGATGACATGGGAGAAAACTATCGCGATTTTCTTAAGAGCGTAACCGCAACTCGTAGATAAGTTGCCCCGGTAAAGAGATAGAGCGCTATCCCCCAAAGGGCAAAGCTCCATCCGAAGATAAAGGCGAGCGTTCCGTACCAACCCGAATGCAGTGCAAGTAGTAAGAAAGGAAAGGCGTAGAGCAGATTAAATGTGGCAGCTTTTCCTAAATATGTAACCTTAAGTGGCGGTAGAGACTTCGCGGTAAGCGCCAAAGTAACTAGCGCAAGGATTCCATCACGAACAAGAAGAACCAAGATCACCCAAAGTGGAATCGCTTCTCGCATGTAGAGAACAATTAGGGTTGCAACGATGTACAGACGATCGATAGCAGGATCAGCTAATTCACCAAATCGCGACTCTTGCCCCCAAGCCCGTGCAATTTTGCCATCGAAGTAATCGGTGGCTCCCCCGATGGCCAAGGTGAGAATTGCCCAACCGTCCGCTTCTATCGCGATGGCAAGATAGATAAAGAGTGGAATACCCAGGGCGCGAAGGAAGGTCAACGCATTCGGCACCGTTAATAAAGGCAGCTTCTTCATAAATCCCATTAATCGCGCTCTTTTACTCGAATCGCGACCATTACTGGGGTACCCGGGAAGCCAAATTCTTCGCGCAGGCGTCGCTCGATAAAGCGTCTATAAGAAGGTTCGATCCATCCGCTTGAGAAGATTACAAACTTCGGAGGCGCGATACCTGCCTGGGTTGCGTAATAAATTTTTGGTTGTTTACCGCCACGAACCGGTGGAGGCGTTGCACCAATGAGCGCGCCAAGGAATGAGTTGAGTTTGGCCGTTGGTACGCGACGTTCCCAACTATCGATTGCAGTGCGAAGCGCTGGAGCCAAACGATCGCGGTGCCAACCGGTTTTGGCAGCAACGTTTACTCGCTGCGCCCACTCAACCTGATCTAGATGGCGGTCAATCTCTTTATCCAATTGATCGCGGCGATCTTCATCAACTAAATCCCACTTGTTCATCACGATAACCATCGCTTTACCGGCTTCTTCGACCATGGTAATTACGCGAAGATCCTGCTCGGAAATTGGAATTGAAGCATCGAGAACAACTACTGCGCATTCGCATCGTTCTAGTGCGCTCTGAGTTCTAAGCGTTGCGTAGTAATCAGTACCACTGGCTTGGTTGGCGCGTTTACGAAGGCCCGCTGTGTCGATAAAACGCCAGATCGATCCGCCGAATTCGATTAACTCATCAACTGGATCTCGCGTTGTGCCTGCAACATCATCAACAATCGAACGATTTTCTCCGGCAAGAGCGTTTAATAAACTCGACTTACCAACGTTAGGACGGCCAATTAGTGCGATCTTGCGGTAACCATCTTGTGTTTGTGCGCCGCCAACTTCAGGCATCTCGCGAACAATATGGTCTAGCAAATCCCCGCTACCGCGTCCGTGAAGTGCTGAAACAAATCGTGGTTCGCCCAAACCTAAGTTCCAAAGTGCATGGGCGTCTGCCTCATCGACATCGCTATCAACTTTATTTGCGATCAAAACCATTGGCTTCTTAACCTTACGAAGCTCTTGAACCAGAATGTCATCTTCATCTAACGCTCCAACATGAGCATCAACTACAAAGGCGAGTACATCGGCTTCTTGCATAGCAAGTTCTGCCGAGGCGCTAACTTGAACAGAAATTCCATCCGGCTTTGATTCCCAACCACCGGTATCCATGATTATGAATCTACGACCGCCCCATTCGCACTCGTACTGAACACGATCACGAGTTACGCCTGGAGTATCTTCAACGATCGCTTCACGACGACCAATGAAACGATTGATGAGAGTTGATTTACCAACGTTAGGACGACCAAGAATTGCAACGATCGGTAAACCGAGTAATGAACGCTCTTTAAGTAGCTCCCATACTCGCTCAACGGTCTCTTCCAAATCTAATTCTGTTGAATCAATCAAGACAGCATCTGTCGCTTTGGCAAGCGGTGATACCGCGCGCGTTGAATCAATTTCATCGCGTTGAGTTAGCGATTCAGATACGCTTGAAACTGGTGCAGCTATTTCACTTGAACGTCGCGCGGCGCGTGCAGCGATATCTGCTTGTAAGTAAATCTTTAGCGGCGCATCAGGTGCAACTACTGTTCCGATATCTCGTCCTTCAACAACGATTCCTCGTTCTGCTTCATTTATCAATCGTCGTTGCAGATTTAGCAGTGAAGCGCGAACCTCAGGCAACGCGCTAATAACGCTAACGCTTTCAGTAACTTTCTCAGACCGTATATCGGTGGTTACATCAACATCACCGACGAAAACTTTTGGATTCTTGGGATCGGCGATGAAGCGAATCGAGTTGTTTGCAAGAGCTGCAAGAATTTCATCAGAAGTTGAAATCTTTTCACGAAGTGCAAGCCAAGCTACCGCGCGATAGAGGGCGCCAGTGTCAAGGTAATTCCAACCTGCGCGTTGTGCGACCAATTTTGAAGTGCTGGATTTACCGGCACCGCTTGGTCCATCGATGGCTACGACGATCATTTACTTACATCCCATCATTGCACTGCGCGGTATCAAACACTGAAAAATTATTCTTGCTTCTATAAAGCTTTATAAGGCTAAGTCTATCTTGGTGCGTGAACGTTCCATCCCGATTTTTCTAAATGTTTCTGCAATACATCTGCATCATTTGCAGATAGCGCCAAGGTAATCAATCCAGTGAATTGACCCGGTGAATGTTCAATTGTTAAATCTTCGATATTTACCTTTGCTTGAGCGCACTCCTCAAAGAGCGCAGCAAGTTGGCCAGGTTTATCTTCAATAACTACAGGAAGCTGCGTGTATTCACGAGCTTTTCCACCATGTTTGCCAGGAATCAACGCCCGGCCAGCATTTCCTTGAGATATCAGCGCACCGATCTGTTCTGGATCACTTATTGAGTTGATCAGCGATCCCAGATCGTTTTGTAGATTAATTAATAACGGCAAGATCTGCGCGCCGTTGCTTGCGATGATCTCTTGCCAAAGAACAGGGTCTGAAGCTGCAATTCGGGTCGTATCGCGAAGCCCCGCACCGGCCAACTCCAGGTCGCTGGCCTTGGATCCATTTAGCTGAGCAGCCAATAGCGAGGAAACGATTTGAGGTAGATGCGATACCAAGGCAACTGCCGAGTCGTGATCAGAGGCGGTCATTGAAATCGGAGTTGCCCCAAGAGCCTTGATCAGCCAGAGACCCGCCTCGATGACATCCGAATCAACCTTTGAACCATCTAAAAATTCTGGGCAGTAGATCCAAGTTCGCCCATCGAAAAGATCGGCGCGAGCACTCGCCGCTCCCCCAACTTCGCGCCCCGCCATCGGGTGAGAAGCCAGAAATCGATTCGAAGCGCCTTTAATTCCTGTCACCTCAACCTGAGGTTTAGTCTTAACGCTAGCAATATCTATAAATTTAGATCCTGGGTTTAACTCAAATTCAACTTTTAAGACCTCGGCAATCGCACTTGCGGGAACGGCGAAGAGGATTACCTCAGGGTTGGGAGAGATTTTGCTCGCCATCAAATCCTGAGCCAACTTCTGAGCTTTTGGGTCGCGATCGAGCATTTCCACATCGACTCCGCGGGCAGCAAGGGCTAAGCCGATCGAGGTTCCAATCAATCCGGAGCCGACAATTCGGATCGATTTAATCAAATTCTCTTCGATTGGCGCCATTGATTCGCGCCTTATTGAGCAATATCTCGGCGTAAAACCTTCGCTCCGCCTAGGTAGATATGGTTGATCTCCGACTTTTTCAGCCCACTTTCAACGTGAGCCATGATTCGGATGGTGCGTTCGAGTGAACCCGGGACGCCAATTTCGACTGAACAGATCAATGGAACGTCGGTAAAACCGAGCTCGCGCGCAGAACTGGCAGGAAAAGCGGCATTTAAATCCGGGCTAACTGTAAATATCACTGAGATGAAATCATCTCCCGTAAGCGCGTTAGCACGCAGTATTTCGGCCAAAAGCTCTTTAGTTGCCAAGTCGATCGCCTCGGCGGTATTGGCCGTTGCCTGAATCGCTCCGCGAATCGCTCTTACCGATGACATGGGTAAATAGTACCCGTTCGACTCGTAAGTAGTCGTTATATATTTCGCGTTTTATCGATATATCTAGTTAACGCTTTCGAGATTTCAGCGGAACACTTCAAAGCGCCCCTGAAAGAATCCTGCCTTACCCGCCAAAACGCGAATATCGACAAACCGTTAATTTGTGGCGATATTGCGCTGGAACGTCTACGTCAATATCGACAAAACGCTAATTGGCGACCCAAGGAATGATGTATCGATAAAACGTTTAAATAATAAATCTATGATGAATAGATAAAACCTTAAAGATCTAAAGCCTTTTGTAGGTTTGATAGTTCGCCGCCATTTAGATCTCGCCATCTTCCCTCCGGCGTGTCACCCAGGGAGATGGGTCCAAACTTGGTTCGGATCAATCGAAGGACAACTACATCGACAGCCTCCATAAGGCGGCGGATGATGTGATATCGACCTTCATGGATTGTGACCTCAATCCATTGAGGGCTGAGCTGTTTAAAGGATAAAACTCGACCGATTCCATCTTCAAGTTCGATCCCCTTGAGCAGTGCCTTTTCTGCCCCAACCGGCAACTTTCCATCGAATTCGATGATGTAAGTCTTTTCCAGGCCAAAGGAGGGATGGGTGGCACGGAAGGTCAAATCCCCATCATTTGTTAGCAGAATTAACCCCTCAGAGTCCTTATCGAGACGACCAACGTGGAATAGGCGTTCTTTGCGCAGGTCGATAAAGTCAGCCAGCGATGGGCGGCCTTCTGGGTCGAACATCGTAGACAGAACACCTTTTGGTTTATGAAGTACAAGATAAGACTTAGTCAAAGATCTTGTAATTGTCTCACCATCAACCATGACTTTGACCAAATGTGGGTCAAATTTCGCTCCCAGCTCTCGACAGATAAATCCATCGACGCTTACGCGACCGTCCATAATTAGTTCGTCGGCGCCACGGCGGCTCGTGATTCCCGCGTCGGCAATAATCTTATTTAGGCGCATTTCGGCCATTTGGCTATCCATTCTCGACAGTCATAATTGGGTATATCTAAACTGAAAACGTATTTTTAAGGGCGCTCCCCCGTCGTCAGGGTGCGAGTCTACGTCAGCGCAGCGCTGAGGGTCAAAACGGATAAACGGGTGAACGGTTTAAGCGTGGAGGGTTAGTCGGTGAGGGATTCAAGAACCTCATCGAGGCGATCCAAATCTGGCAGATAAGGCGCCAGAGCTGGTAGATCATCGAGTGAGTTGAGTCCAAGGCGTTCTAGGAAGTAGCTGGTGGTCTTGTACAAGATCGCGCCGGTCTCAGGCTCAAGTCCTGCCTCCTCGACCAAACCACGAGTGACCAGAGTCTTCATAACTGCTTCGACATTTACGCCGCGGATGGCAGATACGCGAGCCCGGGAAACTGGCTGGCGGTAAGCGATCACGGCGAGGGTTTCCAGCGCTGCTTGTGTAAGGCGGTTCTGCTGGCCATCCAAGACGAACTTTTCGACTACCGAGGAGCAATCTGGATGGCTGTAGAAGCGCCATCCCCCGTTGATCGCCTTGAGCGTGAAGCCTCGTCCTTCGTATGAACCCACCAGGGTTTCGAGAGCGTCGACAACCTCATCAACTGTGTGCTCTAAGACTGAGGCCAGGGTCAATTCGGTAACCGGCTCATCGACGACCATGAGGATCGCTTCGATAGAACGCTCGAGTTCGGGATTAGACATTTTCTCCACCTTCTGTCTGATTTTCTTCACTTAATTCTGGGGTTTGAGCCTGGCTCGCATCTTCATCTTCGCTATCGAGGCTGAGCGCGACTGGGATATCAAACTCGTCAGATGCGGCAACTTCGCCCTCATCTGAGCCGGTCCAGCTAATTTGAAGCTCGCCGAGAGCGATAACCTGCTCGAAGCGAAGGGCGCCTTGGCGATATAGGTCTAGAAGGGCTAAGAAGCGGGCCACGATGACTAGGGTCGAGTCCGCATCCGAGCAGAGGTTTCTAAAGCTCAGGGTGCGAGACTTACGAAGGGCGTCTACGACCCGTTTGGACTCCTCGGTAACGCTGACCAGGCTGGTGTGGAGATGCTCCACAGCCACCACAGGAGGCGCCTTAGGGGTCAATACACGCTCAGCGATGGCAGCAAATCGTGGCGCGCCAACGCCGATCAGCACCTCGGGAAGGAGAGCCGAAAGGGCGGGATCCAAGGCAACGACGCGGGCAAATGACTTATCGGCAGCCTCAATACGGGCGGCAAAGGTAGCGGCGATCTCTTTAAAGGCTCGGTATTGAAGCAGGCGAGCAAAGAGGATATCGCGGGCTTCAAGGAGCGCTAGATCTTCTTCATCCTCGATCTCACCGCTTGGAAGAAGACGGGCGGCCTTTAGATCGAGCAGAGTTGCGGCAATTACCAGGAACTCGGTCGCCTGGTCTAAGCGCCAGCCTTCGCCGGATGCCTCAAGGGCGCGGATAAATGCGATGAATTCATCGGTGACGATACTTAAAGAGACCTCGGTGATATCCATCTTGTGGCGCGAGATGAGCTGTAAAAGTAGGTCAAAGGGGCCATCGAAGTTATCTAGGTGGACGTTAAAGGGAGAACTCTCGATCGTTGCGATCGCATCTCCGCTCTGGCTCTCAATATCCACCTGCGAACCTTACTTCGTTACTTGCTCAAATCTGCGCATGGAGCGTAGAGTCGCGCCAACAGAAAGAGGTTTCTCGCTTGAACGCTAAATCGACATTTGATGATGATGTGGCAACTACCGCCACACTTCTCGGGCGCGAACCCCAGAACTTCCGAATCCCAGCAGCTCCTGCTGAAGGCCAGCCTGCCAAGATCATCTCGATCTTCAATCAAAAGGGCGGCGTAGGAAAGACAACTACAACTATTAACTTAGGTGCAGCGATTGCTGAACTCGGACGTCGCGTACTTCTCGTCGACTTCGACCCTCAGGGTGGTTTATCACTCGGTCTTGGAGTTAACGCACACGCACTTCCACTTGAGAACACTGTCTATTACGCACTGATGACACCGGATGCAAATATCGATGAGATTGTTCTTAAATCATCTGTTGCAAATCTAGATTTTCTTCCTGCAAACCGCGACCTTGGAACCGCTGAAACGACGCTTGGCGCTGAAATCGGTGGTCAACAATATTTGAAGCGCGCACTCGGTCGATTGAAAGATCGCTACGACGTTATCTTGATTGACTGCCAGCCAACGATGGGTCAATTAACCATTAACGCACTCGTTGCATCTGATGAAGTAATCGTTCCGTTGCAGTGCGAATACTTCGCGCTACACGGCTTTATCGAACTTAAGGGAAATATCGAGAAAGTGAAGAACTTCCTCAACCCAGAACTTAAGTTAATTGGAATTCTTGCGACTATGTACGAGAAGAAGACGCTACATAACCGCGAAGTCCTAACAGCGATTCTCGAAAAATATCCCGAAGATGTCTTCGAAACAATTATTGCTAAAACTATTCGTTTCTCTGAAACAACTGTTGCCGGCGAACCAATCACAAGTTATGCATCTTCATCGGGCGGAGCTGCTTCTTATCGCAGACTCGCCCGTGAACTAATTGCCCGAGGAGGCGCACGATGACACGTAGAGCTAGCTTGCCCGGAGCAGATGAACTCTTCCGCGCTAATACACCAGCACTTAGCGCGGTGCGCCAGGTTGTTGAAGAAGCCCAAGAAGTAAGCAAGCCAATTGGAGTTGCTCCTGCGACACCAAAGAGTAAAAAAGGTGTTCGTTCAACTCCTCGTCGCCGCGTTACAACAGTTGATCGCTCTCCATCAGGTCGCGAAAAGCACGATGAGAAAATCACCGTGTACTTATCCCCTGACGAACTCTTCGATCTTGATCAAGCCCGCCTAACTCTGCGTGGAGATTTAGGTTTAGCAGTTGACCGCGGTCGCATTGTGCGCGAATCAATCGCCGTAATCGTTGCAGATCTCGAAGCTAAAGGCGATCAATCAATTCTTGCTCGTAGACTTCGCGGAATTTAATTTGCCCGCGGGTGCGCGGTGGCATAAGCCTCGCGCACTTTATCTATCGTGATCAGGGTATAAATCTGCGTCGTTGTTACCGATGCATGTCCAAGAAGCTCTTGAACAACACGGATATCCGCACCACCATCTAACAAATGCGTTGCATAAGAATGCCTAAAAACGTGCGGTGATACTTTTCCTGCCAAACCTGTTGCATCGGCGGCATCTGAAATAACCTGCCATGCGCTCTGACGTGACAATCTTGAACCACGCTGATTTAAGAAGAGCGCAGTTTCAACTCTTGCAGATTTACTCTTTGTTAACAATTTAGGTCTGATGCGAACCAAATACTCATCAAGTGCCAACTTTGCGAAACTTCCCAGCGGAACGATTCGTTCCTTAGAACCTTTTCCTCGCAACTTGAGCGTTGTAATTGGGTTACCTTCAACTTCACTCTGTGCAAAATCATTTATATCTATTCCAACTATTTCGCTGACGCGCGCCCCGGTTCCGTAGAGAAGTTCGACGATGGCATGGTCGCGAAGTGAGATCGGATCGCCTTCGCGTTTGGTCGCATCAATTAGCGAAGTAACTTCCTTTATGGTCAAAGCTTTAGGCAATCTGCGGGGAACTTTTGAACTTGCGACGGCGCTAACCGGATTGGAAGTTGAGAATTCTTGGGCTGCGTATTTGTAGAAACTCTTTAGCGCCGAAATATTTCGGTTAATGCTATTTACAGACATCTGCGATTGCTTTAACCAGACTTCGAAATCAGTTATTTCGCTTTCCGTCAGATTCTCATAATCCAAGGAGTTTTCAGTTAAGAAATGAGAAAACTTCGCAAGATCGCGGCGATAAGCAGAAATCGAGTTAAGGGATAAACCCCGTTCGATTGTTAAGTGGTCAATAAATGATTGAAGCGCGTGATCAAACTTCATAACCGTGAGCCAGAGCAACCGCGTTGTAGCGGATCTTTCCAGCATGAACATTTAGTCCACGATCTAAAGCAGGATCTTCTTCGATTGCGCGCTCCCAGCCTTTATTGGCGATGGCAAGTGCGTAAGGCAGCGTTGCATTTGTTAGCGCATATGTTGAAGCCACAGGAACTGCGCCTGGCATATTTGCAACGCAATAAAAAACTGAACCGTGAACGTTAAACGTTGGTTCTGCGTGAGTAGTTGGCTTGGAATCCTCGAAGCAACCGCCTTGATCAATTGCGATATCAACCAAGACTGATCCTGGCTTCATCTGTGCAACTTGCGCATTTGTGACCAGCTTTGGAGCCTTAGCGCCATGAACAAGAACCGCGCCAACAACTAAATCAGCGTTCTTGATCTCACGATCAATCGCATGAAGAGTTGAAGCAAGAGTTTTAATGCGACCGTTGTACAAAGCATCTATATGAGCAAGACGGGCTAGTGAGCGATCTAGAACTGTGACATCGGCGCCCATACCCATGGCAATTACCGCAGCATTTAAACCTGCTACTCCCCCGCCAATTACGACGACTTTGCCCGGTGCAACACCTGGAACTCCCGCAAGCAATACGCCGCGTCCACCATTTGGTTTCTGTAGAGCGAATGCACCAACCTGAACTGAAAGACGACCGGCAACTTCGCTCATTGGCGCAAGTAGCGGCAGAGTTCCGTTAACTTCAACTGTTTCATATGCAATTGCAGTAGTGCCACTCTTTAAAAGCGCATCAGTGCATGGCTTGCTCGCCGCTAAATGTAGGTAGGTAAAGAGAATTTGGCCAGCGCGAAGGCGTGGGTACTCTGCTTCGATTGGCTCCTTGACCTTAAGAATTAGATCAGCGTCTTTCCAAATCTTTTCTATATCGGCTTCGATGCGAGCACCAGCTGCAATGAAATCTGCGTCAGTAATCGAAGAACCTAAACCTGCGCCCTTTTCAACGACAACTTCATGTCCGCTACGCACAAACTCGAAGACGCCTTCAGGAGTAAGTGCAACGCGTGATTCGTGGACTTTGATCTCTTTAGGTACGCCTACGAGCATTTGTCTAACCTTTCGCTTTGATCGCTGCTGCGATTAGACCAACAAAGAGTGGATGAGGGCGCGTTGGTCGAGAACGCAACTCAGGGTGGGCTTGTGTTCCCACGTAATAAGGATGCACTTCCTCGGGAAGTTCTACAAACTCCACTAGGTCCCGCTCCTTATACATTCCTGAGAAAGTAAGGCCAGCACTTGAAATTTGATCACGGTATTGGTTATTTACTTCATAACGATGGCGATGGCGTTCTGAGATTTCTTCAGATCCATAAGTCTTGGCCACGATAGAACCGGGTTTTAGGTTTGCTGTGTAGAGACCTAGACGCATTGTTCCGCCCATATCTGCTTGACCTGAAACTATCTCTTTCTGATCATCCATAGTTGCAATCACATGCGTGCCAGATTCAGGAGAAAACTCCGCAGAATTAGCATCTTTAATTCCAGCCATATTGCGAGCTGCCTCAATCACCATGCACTGCAAACCTAAGCAAAGACCCAAAGTCGGGATCTTATTTTCGCGCGCGAACTTAAGCGCGCCTAGCTTTCCTTCGATTCCACGAACTCCGAAGCCACCAGGAACACAGATTGCGTCAACTTCGCCGAGTGCTTGCTTTGCGCCCTCTGGTGTTTCACAGTCATCGCTTGGAATCCAAACAATTGAAATCTTCGCGCTATTTGCAAATCCACCAGCGCGCAGCGCTTCTGAGACTGAAAGATAAGCATCTGGAAGATCGATGTACTTTCCAACTAAGGCAACTTTAATCTGATGCTTTGGATGGTGAACCTTTTCGAGTAAGTCATCCCACTCGCCCCATTGCACATCATGACCACCGAGAGATAACCGACGAACCACGTAGGCATCTAGGCCCTCAGCGAATAAAACCTTAGGAATGTCGTAGATAGAAGGAGCATCAACTGCAGCAACCACTGCTTCAGCATCGACATCGCACATCAGCGAAATTTTCTTCTTGATGCTCATTGGAATCTCGCGATCAGAGCGCAAAACCACCGCATCAGGTGCAATTCCGATGCTGCGAAGTGCGGCTACGGAATGTTGGGTTGGTTTTGTTTTTAACTCTCCGGAAGGACCAATGTATGGAACGAGAGAAATATGTAAGTAGAAGACGTTATCGCGCCCAACTTCTTGACGCATCTGGCGAACCGCTTCCAAGAATGGTTGTGACTCGATATCGCCAACAGTTCCGCCGATTTCAGTGATTACTACATCTACATCTGGCGAAGCCATCGCATGCATACGTTCTTTAATCTCATTGGTGATATGTGGAATAACTTGCACGGTCTCACCTAAATATTCACCGCGACGCTCGCGTGCAATAACTCGCGAATACACCTGACCGGTTGTTACGTTCGCCGAACCTTGCAGGTTGCGATCAAGGAATCTTTCGTAGTGGCCAATATCTAAATCAGTTTCCGCGCCATCATCGGTAACGAAGACTTCACCGTGTTGAAAGGGGTTCATGGTGCCTGGATCTACGTTTAGATACGGATCGAGCTTCTGCATTGTCACGCGAATACCGCGGGCTACTAATAACCTGCCAAGACTTGAGGCGGTGAGCCCTTTACCTAAACTTGAAGCTACTCCACCGGTTACGAAAATATGTTTAGTCACATGCGCTTGGCCCATGGGAGTCAAACCTATCACCGCTTAGCGGGTTACCCGCGCATCGCCAGCAGTTCGGCGGCGTGTTCGCGCGCACTGGCTGATTCTTCAAGACCGGCAAGCATTCGCGCGATCTCTTCTACTCGAGATTCGGCATCTAAGGCCTGAACATCGGATGCGGTAACCGTGCCATCGCTGCTCTTCTTCACAACGAAGTGGCTATCGGCCCACGCAGCCACCTGGGGTAGATGTGTAACGACGATAACTTGAGTGTGTTTAGCAAGGGCAGCGAGTCTGCGACCAACTTCGATCGCTGCTTTTCCGCCGACGCCTGCATCTACTTCATCAAAGATATATGTGCCGACTGGATGTGTTGCTGCAAGAACAACTTCGAGCGCCAACATGATGCGTGACATTTCACCGCCGCTTGCACCTTTGCCCAAAGCTATCAAGGGGCCATCTTTGTGTCCTTGTATCTGCATCGAAATTTCGTCACAGCCCAGAGCAGTGAAATCAGATTCCTTTAACGCGCCTTTGTAATCAGGTGAGTTAACTGAGACTGAGTATTGAGTATGCGGCATTGATAGTTGATGTATTTCGGCAGAGACGGCCTGTGAAAGTTTTGCCGCACCCGCGAGTCGAACCTGCGTCAACTTCTCCGCCGCTTTAAGAAGGCTCTTCTTGATATCGCCGAGTTCTTTTTCGAGCTCTGCGATTCTTTCATCGCCACCAGTTAGATCTTCAATCTCAATTTTGGCGTTCTTCGCCTTTGCTGCCAGCAGAACCAAATCATCATCTGGTTCTGCTGCACTTCCCCACTTCTTTAAGAATGCAGCTAGCTCGGCTTTGCGCGCTTGGAGCGTATCGAGTTGACCTGGATCAGCTTCCAGCGAAGTTAGGTATGAAGACAAATCGCGAGCTGCATCATCTATTAGGAAAAAGCCTTCGGCTATACGTCCAGCAATTTCATCTAACTCGCCATCCTTTCCTTTTGCCGAATCCAAGAAACGGCGTGCGGCACCGAGTGAGGTAAGCGATCCTTCTTCTTCATTCGCTATTGCTTGAGTTGCGCCATCAGCAGCAACCCGGAGATCTTCAACGCTGGAAAGGCGAGAAATCTGATCGTTGGTTGATGCAACTTCACCACGTACAGCTTTCAATTTCATCCAAGCCGCTGAAAATTCTTGAAGCTCGGCGATCTGTGAGTCGCGTTTGCTCACGCTCTCGCGCATCGCTTTAATGCGGGCCTTTAAATCATTGTAATTCTCGAAATTTTCTTGATAGTGCAGCAACGCTTTTGTTAAATCTCCACCGATGAAACGGTCGAGAAGTTCGCGTTGCCTTGCAGGTTTAACGATCTGATGATTTGCAGCTTGTCCATGGATCTCAACCAGGTGGTCAGCAAGGGCTGCCAAAGTTGCCGCTGGAACATTTGCTCCGCCAGCAACCGCTTTACTTTTTCCATCTGCATTTACAGTACGAGTCAGAATCAAAGTTCCATCTTCAACATCAGCACCAGATTCGATGGCGAGTTCAGCAATAGTTTTATTGACTGAGAATCTCGCCGAGGCAAGTAGCCTTTCGCTGCCATGGCGAACAAGTGAACTATCGCTCTTTCCACCTAACACCAATTGCAGTGCGGTAAGAATCATCGTCTTTCCAGCACCGGTTTCACCCGTTAAAACATTTAAACCCGGACTGAGTTCAAGAGATGATTGATCGATAACGCCAATGGAGCGGATAGAGATTTCCTCTAGATGAGAACGTTCACTCACCGCGCCAACCTTCAACAGGGAGTTTGAACTTTGCCACCAGTCGATCGGTAAAGAGCGTTGGCTTAATATGTGAAAGTTTGATTACTGATGAATCACGAGTGATTACGACGCGATCACCAAGTTGCAATTTGAATTTACGGAGCGAATCTGAAGATAACAAAGCATCGCTGGATTCGATATCGACGATGATCTCAGAGGTTGGTGAGACAACCATTGGACGCGAGAAAAGTGCGTGTGCGGAAATAGGCAAGAGCACCAGGGCATCAATTTCTGGCCAAAGAACCGGCCCGCCAGCGCTAAATGCATA
>JAXITH010000004.1:0-16841 GCA_034680185.1 Candidatus Planktophila sp. | reverse complement strand
TTGCCCACATGCCCACGTTTTTGCCCACAAATAATCGCAAACTTTATTTAGGTTTTGTTTAAACCTGTAAAAGAAAAGTGACCATCTCCGCAGGGGAAATGGCCACTAATCAGTAAATTAAAGAAGAGTCGCCCTATAAGCCGGATCCTGTCGTTCTTGCGAACGGATCACCATCCATCTAGATCTGTAATTACTTACAGATTCAAGCAACCTACCCGATGGCTCGAACGAGCAGTTCTCAAACGCCATCTGCGTGGTCTTGCTTCAGGTGGGGTTTACCAAGCTATCTGCATCACTACAAATACTGGTGGTCTCTTACACCACCGTTTCACCCTTACACATTTGCATGTGCGGTCTATTTTCTGTGGCACTAATCCCGCGGATTTCTCCGGGTGGGCGTTACCCACCACCTTGCTCTGCGAAGTCCGGACTTTCCTCGGTGTATTGCTACAACGCGGTGATCCGGGCGACTCTTCACTTGTAAGGATACGCGAATTGCTGGGCGTTACGAAATGCTTTTTTCGCCGCTCTTATCGCGAGTGGCATAAAGGCTCGTTAGAGTCGTAATCGCAAGCGTTGCAACGATCACTGTCAGGCTTACTTCTAGTGAAACCTCAGGAACATGCACGCCATTTTCGTGAAGCGCATGAAGAATCATCTTCGTGCCAATAAAAGCCAAGATAAACGAAAGTCCGCGGCCGAGGTGAACCAGGCGGTCCATCGCACCTTGTAATAAGAAGTAGAGCTGACGCAGACCCATTAGAGCAAAGATATTCGCTGTGATTACAACGTAACTGCTGGTTGTTAAACCAAGAATTGCCGGAATTGAATCAAGTGCGAAGACCAAGTCGGTAAAGCCCAGAGCGATTAGCGCAATTGCGAATGTGCTTAGTCCACGGTTGCGCAGGAAGGTGATCAACTTTCCTTCATCTTCTTCAACTTCTTCTTTTTCGTTGATTAGCTTCCATGCGGTGAAGATCAAGAAAGCTCCGAATAGATAGAAGGCTGAGGTGAAACGTGAAACCAATGCGACGCCTGCGAAGATCAAGATTACGCGCAGAACAATGGCAACCAGAATTCCGAAAAGAAGAACTAGTTGCTGCGACTCTTTCTTAACTTTTAGCGTTGAGATCAAAATGATAAAGACAAAGATGTTGTCGACAGAGAGCGCGTATTCAGTGAGCCAGCCAGCGAAGAATTCGGTACGTAGTTGATCAGAAGTCCAGCGTGGCATCAAAAGACCAAATACGATTGCGGCGGCGATATAAAAGAGAGTCCAAGATATTGCTTCCTTGGTGGTGGTCTCTTTATTGCGGCGCAGAATTGCCATTGTTAAATCAAAGACGATTAATACAGCTAGTCCACCAACAGTTAATAACCATTCAGTTGAAGTAATCATGGGCGGAAGTGTCCTGTCTCGTTAAGGCTGCGCAGTGCGCGCAAACCATCTGATGGCCAAATAGAAATCGACGTAATTGAACAAGGTGCTGCATCTAAATGAAAGACCGCCTCCGTTGGCGCTCCTGTGACAATCTGTGCCGCTAATTTAATGACTCCATTGTGCGTTACTACAACGACGCGCTGACCTGGGTACTCAGCAGCGACTTTTTCAAGCGCTGCTTCAACTCGAATACCCGCTTGGTCATACGACTCTCCCCCAGCTGGCGCGTACGAGGATGAATTAAGCCAAGCCTGATACTCATCAGGGAACTTTGTTTTAACTTCTTCAAAAGAAAGACCATCCCAGTCGCCAAATGAAAGTTCAAACCAAATCTCATCAAAAGTAATTTCCAGGCCGGTTGTTTCGGAGATAGCCTGCGCGGTTTGTGTCGTGCGCTTCAATGGTGAGGCAATTAAAACTTCAGGTTTTAACTTGGCAATCTCTTTGGCAACAGCCGCTGCCTGAGATAGGCCTTTATCGGTTAGCTCTGGATTAAGTGCACCTGTCCCTGAGAATTTGCGCATCGGAGTTAAAACGGTTTCGCCGTGGCGGACCATGTAAATCATCGTTGGAACTTCATCGCTGCGTAAACGTTCAGATAGGTAGTTTTGCTGAACTTGAGGTTCGGGCTTATGCGCGGCGCCACCATCTAAAGCTTTATTAGCTAAGCGATCGGCATGGGAATTCTCGTCGCGTGGTATCCATGAATATTTAACTAACGAAGGATCGTGCGCCGCTCGACATTGCTTAGCGAGATCGCGCATATCTGCATGCTTAATTTGCCAGCGACCAGACATTTGCTCAACAACTAACTTTGAATCCATTGCAACTTCAACTGTTGCGGCTGGATCCAATTTATTTATATGGCTCAAACCAGCGAGAAGTCCGCTGTATTCAGCGACGTTATTTGTAGCGATTCCGATGACATCAAATAGTTCGGCAACGATCTTGCCGTTTTCTGTTACAACCGCACCGTATCCCGCAGGGCCAGGATTTCCGCGAGAACCACCATCAGCGGTTAATTTAAAACTACGCGCCATTTATAGACCACGCACCAAAATGCACCGACATTCTTCGCAACGCACAAGTTCGTCCTCGGCAAGGCCTGCGATGCGCTGTAGTTCGATCGTATTCAAAGTTAAGTGACAGCCTTTGCATTGATTGCCGATAAGCGCGGCAGCACCGGTGCCGTTGTTTCCGGCGCGAATTTTCTCGTAGAGCGCGATTAGTTCTGGGTTAACGCTGGCCACAGTCTTTTCGCGATCATCGGCGGCCGCTTTTAGGTCTGCGAAGATAATTGTTAACGCGTTCTCTTTTGCAATTTCTAGATTGGCGATCTCTGCTGCATGAGCACTTTCTTCTGCGCTCAGTTCTGCGATACGAGCCTTAATGCCATCTACGCGCATCATGATTTCGAGTTCAACTTCTTCTAGCTCAGAACGACGAGCAGCTAAGGAAACTAATTCATGTTGCAGTTGTTCTAACTCTTTTGCAGCACCTGTGCCCGATGCCAGGCGAGTCTCATCGCGGGTGATGCGAGAAACGACTTGTTCCACATCTGTCTCGGCGCGGGTTAGCTCGCGCTTCACATCGTTTAGCTCTGTTTCAGCGGCGATACGTAAATCGCGGGCATTGTTTTGCTTAATCGTTAACGAGTTAATTGCGGCGATTTCAGGCAGACCTGCAGCCTTGGCATTTAGGGATGTAGTGGTGAAGTCGAAGTTTTGGATGTCGAGAATAGAGCGCTGATCGCTGACGCTAGCTTTCACAACTCGCTCCTTTTTACCGCGATTTTTCATCGCGCTCCTGATATTGAATTCTATGGTGAACCTTACTTGATATGGCCCAGTTGTACTATTTCCTCGTGGCAAAACAATTACCTGTCGCAGTTCGCGCGCATTATCAATCGGCCCTGTCGCCACATAAAGAAACAATGCTCGAGATGCGGAAGAGAATTTTGGAAATAGTTCCGGATGCACAAGAAGTAGTTAGCTACGGAATGCCGGCATTTAAAGTAGATGAAACTATCGTGGCCGGATTGCTAGCCAATAAGAAACACGTTGGTTACTACCCTTTTAGCGGATCAATTTTGAAATTATTTCCGGAGGAGTTGGCCGGATTCTCAAAAACAATCAGTGCTATTCATGTTCCGGTTGATAAGCCGCTGACTAAAACTCTGATGAAGAAGCTAATCAAAGCGAGATTGACTCAAGCCAAGTAGTTGCCATACCTTTTCCAAATGGAAATGACTACCTGCCTCTGGTTTAACGGTCGCGCGCGCGAAGCCGCAAACTTTTACACATCAATATTCCCAGATAGTTCAGTCGCCGATAACTGGATCGCTCCAACTGATACACCTGGCAACCAACAAGGTGAAGAAATCGTTGTTAACTTCAAAATGTTTGGACAGAACTTCATCGGCTTAAACGGTGGTCCACAGTTCCCACATTCAGAAGCGATTTCATTTCAGATTCCATGCGCGGATCAAGTTGAGATAGATAAGTTCTGGGATTTACTTACGGCAGAGGGCGGAGAAGAAAGCCAATGCGGTTGGCTTAAAGATAAATTTGGAATCTCATGGCAGGTAACTTCGCCAGAAATGATGAACTACTTAGGTGGGCCAGATGCTGAAGGTTCTCAGCGTGCTACTAAAGCGATGCTTGAGATGAAGAAGATCGATCTTGCTGCCATGAAGAGCGCGTATCTAGGAAAGTAGTTTCGAAAACCAATCAAGCGTTGGCTTGAATTTGGATTTCTGAATTTGGGCGACCTGCTCCCCATCGACCGCGCGAACCTTCACCAGACCAGATTTTTTAAGAACTTCTAAGTGTTTATTTATTGAAGCCGGTGTGAGTTTGCAGGTTTTAGATAATTGCGTGATCGCCATTGGCTCATCAATGATCGCTTCAATTATTCGCCGGCATTGCGGCGCGGATAAAGCTTCTAGGTTTAGTGAAAATTGAATCTCGTGAGGCTTCATTGAAAACTCCGCTTTAATCTCGGATCTAAATTACCTGCGTGGGCGCTGAGGGTTTCGAACCCCCGACATTCTCGGTGTAAACGAGACGCTCTACCACTGAGCTAAGCACCCGATTGTTGCGAGGCAAATACTACCTCAACTACAGGGCAGCGATTGCGGCCTTGTAATCCCCGTTATTACGCGCATCTCCGAGGCCATTTACGACTGACCAGCGAACGATGCCCGCTTTGTCGATGATAAATGTGCCGCGCATTGCGCAACCGATATCTTCGTTGAAAATCCCGAAGGCTTTCGCTGCTGCGCCATGTGGCCAGAAATCTGCAAGCACTGGGAACTTGTAGCCCTCTTGTTCGGCGAAAACTTTTTGTGTGTAAGGCGAATCGCAAGAGACTGCAATTACCTGAACGTTGTCATTCTGGAATGCTGCAAGATCATCGCGGATCGCGCAGAGCTCACCGGTGCAAGTGCCGGTAAATGAGAACGGTATAAAGAGAAGAACAACGTTCTTGTTTCCTTTAAATGATGAAAGAGAAACTTTGGCGCCGTGCTGATCTTTTAATTCAAAATCAGGAGCAGCCGAACCAACAGAGATTCCAGTAAATGTTTGGGTCATGCTGCGAAACTTATCGCTTGCCGGCCTTACGCGCCACTAGACGAGTTGCCGTCCAATCGCTTGCAACGGCGAGCGTTGAAGTTTGGCTCATTCCGGCAATAGGTGCTGCATCTTGAATATCACTTGGTTCAACATGTCCATCGCGACCTACTTTTGGAGTTAATACCCAGATTGGTCCAGTCTCACTTAAATAGGTGAGTCCATCCATTAATTCATCAACGAGATCGCCGTCGCCATCGCGCCACCAGAGAATTACGGCATCGACAACTTCGGTTGCAGAACCTTCGAGAAAAGTTGTTCCGGTTGTGGCCGCGATCTCTTTACGCAGTGCGTCATCACAATCGGAGTCATAGCCGATTTCAAGGACTATCTCGCCTTGAGCAAATCCCATCCCCTTTGCCACGGGATAAGTCCACCGAATAGCGAGCGCTTTAGCAAGGGTTTCGGCCGATCCATTTCTCTCCCCCACTTTTGTGAGACAGGGCCTCGGCGGATTTTGCTCTACTACCGCGTAAGCGCGAGAATATGTCCATGAGCGAGAACTTCGGCGTCCCAGACCAGATCATCGACCAGCTAGTAGATATCGATCCAAGTGAGACCGCCGAATGGCAAGCCTCCTTCGATGCCGCACTCAATGGCGCAGGTCCAGTTCGTGCACGTTACCTAATCTTGAAGTTGCTCCAGCGCGCACATGAAAAAAATATCGGCGTTGCCGCACTTCGCAATACCGATTACATCAACACCATTACTCCTGAAAACGAACCAGCATTTCCGGGCGATGAAGCAATTGAACGTCGCATCCGCGCATACATTCGCTGGAACGCAGCGATGTTGGTGCACCGCGCACAGCGCCCCGGCATCGGAGTCGGCGGACACATTTCTACTTACGCATCATCTGCCGCACTTTACGAAGTTGGTTTTAACCACTTCTTCCGCGGACAAGATCACCCAGGCGGCGGAGATCAGATCTTCTTCCAGGGCCACGCATCTCCCGGAATGTATGCACGCGCATTTATGGAAGGTCGCTTAAGCGAACATCAGCTAGATGGTTTCCGTCAGGAACTTTCACATCAAGGCGGCGGGCTATCGTCTTATCCGCACCCACGTTTGATGCCAGAGTTCTGGCAGTTCCCAACGGTGTCTATGGGTATCGGTCCAATTAACGCGATCTACCAAGCGCGCTTTAACCGTTACATGCATAACCGTGGAATTAAAGATACGAGTCAGCAACATGTCTGGGCATTCCTCGGAGATGGTGAAGTTGATGAAGTCGATACCTTGGGTGCGATTGGTCTGGCTTCACGTGAGAAGTTAGATAACTTAACTTTCGTTGTTAACTGTAACTTGCAGCGCCTTGATGGTCCGGTTCGCGGAAACGGCAAGATTATTCAAGAGCTTGAATCAATCTTCGGTGGCGCTGGATGGAACGTAATCAAGGTCGTTTGGGGTCGCGAGTGGGATCCACTGCTTGCCCAAGATCGCGAAGGCGCACTTGTAAACATCATGAACACCACACTCGATGGTGATTACCAAACATTTAAGGGCGAAAGCGGCGCTTATGTTCGCGAGAAGTTCTTCGGTCGCGATCCACGCACTGCGGCAATGGTTGCAAACTGGTCAGATGATCAGATCTGGAACCTAAAGCGCGGCGGACACGATTACCGCAAGCTATTTGCTGCTTATTCTGCGGCAACGCAATCAAATGGCCGTCCAACAGTTATCTTGGCGAAGACTGTCAAGGGTTGGACACTTGGTTCGCACTTCGAAGCACGTAACTCAACGCACCAGATGAAGAAGATGTCACTTGAAGATATCGTCGAATTCCGCGATCGCTTGGGTATTCCAATTGCAGATGACAAGTTGGATAAGTACACACCTCCTTATTACAAGCCAGCTGCAGATTCTGCAGAAGCCAAGTACCTGGAAGAACGTCGCGCCGCACTTGGTGGATCAATCCCACGTCGTCGCAGCGTTTCACGTCCTTTGGCACAACCTGCTGATGAAGCATACGAATCCGTAAAGCGCGGTTCTGGTCAGCAAGAAGTTGCAACCACAATGGCATTTGTTCGTATGTTGAAAGATCTCGTTAAGGATCCAGGACTTGGTGCGCGTTTAGTGCCGATCATTCCTGATGAAGCTCGTACCTTCGGTATGGACTCATTGTTCCCAACGTTAAAGATTTACTCACCACATGGTCAGCAATACACCGCGGTCGATCGCGAGCTAATGCTTTCCTACAAGGAATCAACCGCGGGTGTAATCCTTCACGAAGGTATTAACGAAGCTGGTTCGGTTGCTTCATTTACTGCAGTTGGATCTTCATATTCAACGCACGATGAACCAATGATTCCGATCTATATCTTCTACTCAATGTTCGGATTCCAGCGCACCGGAGATGCTTTCTGGGCTGCTGCCGATCAGTTGGTACGCGGATTCGTAGTCGGTGCAACAGCAGGTCGCACAACTCTTAACGGTGAAGGTCTGCAACACGAAGATGGTCACTCACCACTTCTTGTTTCAACAAACCCAGCAGTTGTCGCCTACGACCCAGCATTTGCTTACGAACTCGGCCACATCGTTAAAGATGGTCTACGTCGTATGTATGGCGAAAACAGCGAGAACATTTACTACTACCTAACTGTTTACAACGAGCCATATGTTCAACCAGCAGAACCTGAAAATCTTGATACCGAAGGTTTGCTCAAGGGAATTTATCTATTCCAGCAAGGTCCAAAGCAGCGTAAGAAAGTTGCGCAGATCTTGGCATCTGGCGTTGGTATGAACTGGGCGCTGAAGGCAGCGAAACTTCTGGAATCTGATTGGGGCGTTTCAGCTTCCGTTTGGTCAGTTACTTCATGGAACGAACTACGCCGCGATGGTCTGGCTGTAGATCGTCATAACTTCTTAAATCCTGCGGATCAGCGCACCGCATACGTTGCACACAAGTTGCGCAACGCTGAAGGTCCAGTCATCGCAGTTAGCGATTACATGCGCGCAGTACAAGATCAGATCGCACCATGGGTTAGCCAAGATTTCACTTCACTTGGCACAGATGGTTTTGGTCTCTCTGATACTCGCGGTGCACTTCGTCGCCACTTTAAGGTCGATGCCGAGTCAATTGTTATCGCAACACTTGCAGCTCTTGCTAAGAGCGGCGATGTAAAGGCGAGCGTTGTTCAGGAAGCGATCAATAAGTATCAGATCAACGACATCAACGCGGCTGATCCAGGTAACACCGAAGGTTCTGGCTGAGGCAACTCTTGATAACTCGCATCCCCATTACAGATATCTCCCCTGCGGTTAATTTCGGAGGCGAGTTAGTTCCTGTAAAGGCGGTTGCGGGTGAAGTTATTGCAGTTACTGCAACTATCTTCCGCGAAGGCCATGATGCACTTGGCGCGCATGCGCTGTTATTTGATGACAACGGTAAAGAAATAGCCCGCACTCCGATGCGCGAAATCTGGCGCGGTGGAGATCGCTTTGAAGGAACGATCACGATTCCTGCACGTGGCGATTTCCATTACGCAATAGAAGCCTTCGATGATCCCTTTGCCACCTGGGAACATGACTCGGAAATCAAGATCGCCGCAGATATCGATGCTGAACTCTGCTGCAACATCGGCAAGTTAATCTTTGAAGAGAAGTTAGAGGGAGACTCTTCTGCAAAGAAGCTGCTCTCCCCTGCGATCAAGGCGCTAACCGATACTTCGCTTGCGCCAGCAAATCGTTTCTCGCAGGCAACAACTCCCGAAATTCGCGCCTACTTTGCGGCAAACCCACTACGTCGTCTAGCCAGTCGTTCTGAGTTAATTCCGGTGCGCGCAGATCGTGATCGCGCACTTGTCGGGGCTTGGTATGAATTCTTTCCACGCAGCGAAGGCGCAGTTGTTGATGCCCATGGACGCGTAACTAGCGGAACATTTGCAACTGCTGCCAAGCGAATCCCGGCAATTGCCGCAATGGGCTTTGATGTTCTCTATCTGCCGCCAATTCATCCAATTGGAACCGCCCATCGCAAGGGGCGCAATAACACTTTAACTCCATCCGATACCGATCCTGGCGTGCCTTGGGCGATCGGCAACGTTGAAGGTGGCCACGATGCGATTAATCCTGCGCTCGGCACCATGTCAGATTTTGAAACATTTGTTTCAGTTGCCAAGAAGAACAATATTGAAATCGCTTTAGATCTAGCGCTGCAAGCCTCTCCTGATCATCCTTGGGTGAAATCAAATCCGCAGTGGTTTACAACGCGCCCCGATGGCACGATTGCATACGCAGAGAATCCGCCAAAGAAGTATCAAGATATTTATCCAATTAACTTTGATAATGACTACGACGGAATTCTTGCTGAAGTTCTGCGCGTTATTCGTTTAT
The DNA here is from genome assembly GCA_034680185.1 of Candidatus Planktophila sp. Lineage (GTDB taxonomy): Bacteria > Actinomycetota > Actinomycetes > Nanopelagicales > Nanopelagicaceae > Planktophila. Next base: position 7,433 of record JAXITH010000004.1, on the reverse strand, counting down.
GGGTTTCCAAAGGTGTAAATATCTTCCGCGTTGATAACCCGCACACCAAGCCGGTTCACTTCTGGCAAGAAGTTATGTCCGTTATTCATAAAGAAAGTCCAGATGTCGTATTTCTCGCTGAAGCATTTACCAAGCCAGCGATGATGCATGCCCTTGGTAAAGCCGGCTTCCATCAGTCATATACCTATTTCACATGGCGAACTAGCAAAGCCGAGCTAATGGAATACGGTCGCGAAGTTTCGCAAGAGACCAGCGCATTCTTTAGACCGAACTTCTGGGTGAATACTCCAGATATCTTGCCTTTCCATCTGCAATCTGGAAACCCTGCGATGTTCGCACTTCGCGCAGTTCTTGCTGCAACGCTGACTCCATCTTGGGGCATGTATGCCGGTTACGAACTTTACGAACACCGTCGCTTTAAAGAAGGTGGCGAAGAGTATTTAGATTCCGAGAAGTACGAAATTAAGGTTCGCGACTGGGATGGCGCAGCCAAGAAGGGCGTAACCCTTGCTCCATTTATTACTCAGTTAAACCAGATTCGTCGCGCACATCCTGCGCTTTTACAACTTCGCAATCTGCGTTTCCACTACACAGATTCTGATGCCGTTATCGCTTACTCAAAGCGCACTGGTGATGACCTAATTTTAGTTGTCGTAAATCTTGATCCGACTTATGCCCAAGAAACTACAGTTCATTGGGACATGCAAGCCTTGGGAATCGCCGCGCATTCTTTCGAAGTAAAAGATTTACTCGATGGCCAGAGCTTTTCATGGAGCCCAGATACCTTCGTGCGCCTAGATCCGGCGAGACCGTCAGGCAAAGTCGCCCACATTTGCCAGGTAAGGCTCTAACCTCAGATCATGTCTTTCTTCCAAAAGCTCTTTAAATTTAAAGGCGACAGTAAGAAGCAGAATAAAAAGGAAGAGATTTACATCGCGCCCGCAACATTTTTAAATCCCAATTCAACTCTGGGCGAATTAGATTTCTATTTACTCAGTGAAGGCCGCCATGAAAAGTTATGGGAAGTCCTTGGCGCACATGTTCGTCGCGATCAGAGCGGTGAGCTACTAGGAACCGCGTTTTCAGTTTGGGCGCCAAACGCGCACGCCGTAAGTTTGATTAGCGATATTAATTTCTGGGATAAAAACACCCATCCAATGATTCGTTTGGGATCTTCGGGAATCTGGGAGATCTTCATTCCCGACATTGGTGCCGGTACAAAATATAAATTTGCCATTTGCGGAATCGATGGGCGCTGGGTTGATCACGCCGATCCGCTGGCGCGCCAGACCGAAACTCCCCCACACACCGCTTCAATTGTTAATGAATCAAATTACAAATGGAACGATTCAAAGTGGATTCAAGATCGCGCCAGCTTTGAACCTTGGCGCAGCCCAATTGCAGTTTATGAAGTTCATTTAGGTTCATGGAAATTAGGGCTTTCATACCGTGAACTGGCAACCGAACTCGTTGGCTATGTAACTGCGCAAGGATTTACCCACGTGGAATTTCTGCCAGTAACCGAGCACCCCTACGGACCTTCATGGGGTTACCAAGTAACTTCCTTCTTTGCGCCGACTTCACGTTTTGGAACGCCAGATGAATTCAGATTCTTGGTTGATGCCTTGCATGCCGCAGGTATCGGCGTCATTCTCGATTGGGTGCCAGCTCACTTTCCTAAAGATGAATGGGCGCTGGCCAAGTTCGATGGCACCGCACTTTATGAACATGCAGATCCACGTTTAGGTGAGCATCCAGACTGGGGCACCTTAATCTTTAACTTCGGCCGCAATGAAGTTCGCAATTTCTTAGTTGCTAGCGCTCTTTATTGGCTTACCGAGTTCCATATTGATGGTCTGCGCGTAGATGCAGTGGCTTCCATGCTTTACCTAGATTATTCGCGCAAAGAAGGCGAATGGTTGCCCAATAAGTTTGGTGGACGTGAAAATCTTGAAGCAGTACAACTTCTACAGGAAGCCACATCAACTGCATACAAGACTCATCCTGGAATCATGATGATCGCAGAAGAATCAACTGCTTGGCCAGGTGTAACCCGCGACACCGCATCTAGCGGCCTGGGCTTTGGATTTAAATGGAATATGGGCTGGATGCATGACACTTTGGAATATCTGCAACACGATCCAATCCATCGCGTTTATCACCACAACGAGATCACTTTCTCTATTTTGTACGCGTGGTCAGAGAATTTCATGTTGCCGCTTTCTCACGATGAGGTTGTGCACGGTAAAGGTCAGCTAGTTAATAAATTTCCGGGTGATCGTTGGCAGAAGTTAGCAACGCTACGTGCGCTATACGGATTTATGTGGGCACACCCAGGTAAGAAATTACTCTTTATGGGTTCAGAATTCGCCCAGAATGACGAGTGGAGCGAGAGCGCCGGACTGCAATGGTATTTAACTGAATTCGCTGAACATAACGGAGTTCAGAAAGTTGTCTCTGAGTTGAATTCCATTTACAAAACACAACCTGCGCTCTGGCAGAGAGATACAAACCCAGAAGGTTTCTCTTGGTTAGTTGGCGACGATGGCGCAAGCAATGTAGTTGCATTTACGCGCTGGTCAGATGAAGGCAAGCCGCTGGTATGTATTACTAACTTCTCACCGGTTCCACATGAGAACTATCAATTGCCGCTGCCTACAGCAGGTGTTTGGCGAGAGATTTTAAATACCGATGGCGTCGAATATGGCGGAAGCGGTATTTCGAATGAGTCATTTGCGGTTGATATTGATACTGATTTAAAGCGTACTTTCCGAGTCCCACCGCTATCTACAGTCTGGCTTGAACGCGTTTAATCGACTTTCAATACCCTGGCAAAGTAAGCCGCAGAGATCAGCAAAAGCGCCGGAATCATTAATCCAATAGCTAGTGAGCCGCTAAATTGCGCGGTCCAAGCAACACACGCTTTAAGGAAGAAGACCGCTAAGTTATTTACAACGCCCATTTGTCCGACGACAACAGCGCTTGGCAAATTAGAGCGTTTATTTCCTGCGGTGTAGAAAGTAGGAGCCATCAGAGATGATCCTGCTCCACCAAAGGCGAAGGCTAAACAAGTCGCAGCCAGTGCCCAGTTTTTATGTTCGGCAGGGATATTAACTGCAATAGCCAAGAAGATTAGGAATCCGAAACCACCCACAAGAGCTAGAAATCTAACTGTATGGTGGATATGAAAACGCTTGGTGATTCGATTGGCTCCGAGTCGTCCAGCGATCATTGCAATCATGAAGAAGATATATGGAAGCGTTGCCAAGCCCGCGCTTACGCCGATGCGCTCCTTGGTAAAGATTGCAGACCAATCGCCAGTTGAGAATTCTAAGAAGACTGCGCAGAGCAAACCACCACTTACCAGCCAATCAACTTGAAAAGAGGTAATCAAAGTTCGAAGTGGCAGATGCTCTTCTTTATCTTCATTTGGCTTGATCAATACTGGTGTGAGTTTATGTACAGAGGCAAAAACGATGACCGCCATTGCAGTAGTGATTCCCCCGATGTGGAGCGCTAAACCGACGTGGCCAACAATCAGCCCCGAAAATATAGCTGTGCTTAGGGCTCCGAGCGCCCACATTCCATGAAGCCTTGAAACCGTTAAACCTTTAACTCGCTCCATTGAATGAAATGCTTGAGCATTCACGGCGATGTGATAACCAGAAATACCCCAGCCAAGTGCGATGTTAAATAGCAAGAAAAGCGAAGGAGATTTTGTCTGCGTGATTGCAATATAAGAAATAGTCAGCAGCAAAGTATTGGAAAGAATTACGTTTTTCGCGCCATATTTATGCACGATATGACCGGTAAAGAAGAGGCTAGCCAGCGCACCGAGGGTTCCGGTACTAATTAACGTTCCAAATTCACCGTTGCTCAGGCCCAGGTTGGCCTTTACCTCAGGAAATCTTGGTACCCATGCCATGATGAAAATGGCGAAGACAAAGAAGAGAAGCTGTAGTTGGCGATATTCAGATTTAGGTGAAATTGTGCGCATCAGAAGAGCGCATTCGCAAGCGCTGTGCGCGCTTTGATAACTCGAGGATCTGAAGGATCTACCAAGGCAAATAGTTCAATGAGGCGATCCTTTACCAACTTCTTTTCAGCTCCATCAAACAATGGAATCAAGCGAAGCAGGCGAGCAAAGGCGGGCTCTAAATATCCGCTGACAATTTCAATATCTGCGCACTGCATTTGAAGCGCAATGTCATCTGGAGAAGCTGAAGCGTCTTTCATAACTTTTGCTCCATCAACGCCTTCTGTGCGAGCCATAAGTTGAGTTTGCGCTAATCCAAGAACGGCAAAAGAATCATTTGGTTTACGTGCCAATAACTTCTTGTAAGCCGCTTCCGCCTTGGCGTAATCGCCAGCATCTAACGCAGCAATTGCCTCTTCCTCTTCAGGTTCAATCTTTTCAGCTGGCGCACTTCCTACGCCTTGTTCGGCAGCGAGTGCTAAGACTTTATCAATCACCATACGAATCTGCGCTTCTGGATATGGTTGTTCAAATAGCGGAACCATCTGTTCGTTGATGATGGCTACAGCAAATGGCACAGCGCGGGTTTGCAGCGCTTGCGCAACTTGTGGTTGCGCATCGACATCAACGCGGCCCAGGACCCATGCGCCTTGATCGGCTAAAGCGAGCTTTCCAAGCGTTGCAACAACTTCTTGTGATTCGGCTGATCGTGGAGACCAACAGATAAGTACAACTGGCTTTGCTTTAGATAGTCCTAGAAATTCATTTGTTAGATTCTCGGGAGTTATTTCAATACCCGGCATAGGTCCTGCAGCCTCTGGCTTTGGTTTTCCGAGCGAGCTCAGATCTACGGCGCGACCGAAATTAGGTGGAAGGCTCATGCTTGCACCTCCGCATCTACCCCAGAATCTCGACGAAATGGCAGTACATCTTCAATATATGACTGCGCAGCAAAGGTTAGCCCAACATCGTGGCCTTCGCGTTCACTTAAATACCAACGGTGTTCGAGAACTTCGTGGAAGAACTGCGCTTCTTCAATTCGCCCGCGCAAACTTTCCGGAATCATCGCAACGATCGGCATATAAGTTTCATTTAACCAGCGACGTGCTGAATCTTGCATCGGTGGTTTAGGGCTTTCTTCGCGACCACGGAAACGATCTAGCGATGCCAATAAACGCTTTGCCTGTAAAGCTTCTGTTTCTAACCCTGTTAACTCGCGCAAGCGATTGCGGTGATAACCGGGCGCCACAAGTTTTGGTTGGAAGTAAAGTTTCTGAGATTCACCGTCGAGTGAAACCGAAACCTCATCCACCGCAAATCCGAGATCGTGTAACTGACGCATTGCGCGTTCAACGGCATGGCGATCTTTTGGATCAAGTACCTGACGTTCCTTAAGGGCTTTCCATATTCGGTGATAACGCTTAATTACAGCTTCGCTGGCACGGATTGGATCCATACCTGGATAGAGAACGCCTGAAAGCGCCAAGTCTTCAAGTTCTGCAGCAACGTTAAAATGTGCAATCTCTAAATCATGTTCGCGTTGTCCATCACTTAAAGTCTTTTGAAATTCACCGGTTTCGGCATCTACTAAGTAAGCAGCAAAGGCTTCAGCGTCGCGACGGAATAAAGTGTTTGATAGCGAACAATCGCCCCACCAGAAGCCAAGCAAGTGCAACTGCACCAGCAATAAAGCCAGAGCGTTGGCCATCATCGTGATGTCATTTGCGGTTACATCTTTTCCGCTGAGCAGAACGCGATACGGCAATGAGTATGGCAAGAAGCGAGTTACCAGCGCACAAGGAAGTTCTTCGCTGGCTTCATCGGTGCGACCTTCAATTACAGCGATCGGCTGAACGCTTGGCGCACCGAGATGTGCCAGCTCGCGCAGCGCTTTATATTCACGGTTGGCGAATTCGGAGACCGTTTCTTTAACTGCATAGACTTCTGCATCAGGGTCATCAGTGGAGCGAACCAAACGAACGATATGTCGAGAAATACCGCGCTTTTCAGTCAGGGCCGGATCTTCGGGCCACTCCTCCAAATTAATATGCCAAGGCAAGCCAGTGACGGCGGCGATTTCTTCGCCTAATCCCGTAATGCGCAACGCCATGTATGAAGGATATCGCTTTAGAATAGGTCACATGGCAATAGCAGATCGCATTAAACGTAAACCTAAGGCAAACACTGCACCAACAGATTTTGGTACTCAAGGAAATCCGATAGATAGATCACATCCATTCTATTTTGGATTTGTCGCAACGCTTGGAGCCTTAGTCGCAATCGTCTTGATGCGCGCACTTGCCAGTACTAGCCAGATATTTGTCTTGATTGTCGTGGCCCTCTTTTTAGCGACCGGGTTAAATCCAGCAGTTGTAGCAATTCAACGTCGCGGTCTCTCCAGAGCGAATTCTGTCGCCATTATTTTCGTTTCTGTCATACTTTTCACGGGTTTCTTTATTGCCGTAGTTGTTCCTCCCGTACTTTCTCAAGGAACTAATTTAATTAATTCGGCACCGACCTTATTGGCTGATCTAGAAAATAACGCGACGATCGCCGACTTGAATAGCCAATTCGGAATTATTGATACTTTGCAGGCTAAATTAAAAGAAGTAACCGCCGATGGATCTTTAATCATCTCGGCCTTTGGTGGCGTAATTGGTGTTGGAAAGTCTGTCCTGTCGGGGGCATTCTCAGCTCTAACAATTCTAATTTTGACTCTCTACTTCATTACCTCACTTCCACAAATGGTTGAACTTGGAGTGCGCTTCGCACCGGCTAGCCGCAGAGAACGATTAACGCTACTTGTGAATGCAGTTATTTCTCGAGTGGGATCATTCGTTGGAAGCCAAATTGCAATTGCCTTTATGGCTGCGACATTTGTATTTGGCCTATCTCTTGTTTTAGCACTTCCATCACCAATTGCAATTGCGATGATTGTTCTCGTCTGTGGCTTGATTCCACTCATTGGCCATTTCATTGGTTGCTCCGTCGTGACAATCATTGCCCTAACCCAATCGGTATCAATCGGCTTGATAGCGTTTCTGGCATATGTTGTTTACGTACAAGTTGAAAATTACGTAGTGACACCACGAATCATGAAGCGCACACTTGCTCTTCCTGGCGCAGTAACCATCATCTCTGCGCTAATTGGATCATCATTGCTTGGACTAATTGGCGGATTACTTGCCGTGCCAATCGCCGCATCAGTGATCTTGATCCTTGATGAAGTTGTCTTCCCGCGCGCTGATAACTCTTAAATCTCAGTAGGCAAAGGCAAGCGCTCCGGCGCAATTATCTTGGTGATCTCACTCAAAACGGTGTGAACAGCGGGTTCGCCTACCCAGAGATGTTTCGCGCCAGCCACCGGAATAATTTCAATTTGAGTCAACGGTTTAAATCGTTCAATCGCCTCTAACGGTTGCAAATAATCATCAAATTCAGGAACAAGTGCAATTAC
>JAXITH010000003.1:0-17934 GCA_034680185.1 Candidatus Planktophila sp. | reverse complement strand
TGGTTCAGATTTCTTTGGCGCCGAGAGCGTAGACGATCTTCCTTTTGCTAAAGATGATCAATTTGTGACATCGCTAATTGATGGAAACTCACATGTTGAAAAGAAGATGGCTGCGATGAAGGCGCATCTCACCCAAATTTCTGTTGACGGTCCGTTCTTTGCGCTTTCAAATAATCTTGGCCTTCAGGTATGGGGCCACGAGTACTACACCTTAGTTCGTGGAGAGAAAGCAGAACCGCTTGATGAGAATGGAAGAGAACGAGACTTGTTTGCGGGAGTTGTCCTTTAAATGAAAACCCTGACTGCGATTCTCTGGGGAGTAGCAACAGGAGCTGCAGCGGTTTTTCTACACTTATTTCTTCCACCATTTGGAATCGTGCTGGCGGTCTTGGGCACATTTACATCGATTTGGGCGGTTGGCCGAAGATTTGGAAAACGTCGTTATAAAGTCTTAGCAACCGGTGCCTGGATTTATATCTTTGCGCAAGCCGCATCTTTTGGAAACGGAAAAGAAATCTTCATTCAAGGAGATTCTCTAGGAAATTACTTCCTCGCTTCTTCTTTTATAGCACTTTCTGTGGCGTTGTTATTGCCCGCTAAATAATCCAATTCCAGCTCTGGCCGTCAGGGTTATCGCTCACCGAGATTCCCTGTGCAGCAAGCAAATCTCTTAAGCGATCGCTTTCTGACCAATTCTTTTCAGCGCGTGCGATTTCTCGATTCTTAAGTAGTTCTGCCTGGCCATCTGAAATTGGCTTCACCTCAATTTGGCGATGGAGATCCAAAGCGAAAACATCTTCTGCGAAATTAAATATTGCACGTTTTTCACTTGGTGAAAGTTTCTGATCTTTTTCAATCGCTCTCAAGCGAAGCAGTGCGCGCGGGGTATCTAGATCCTCATTAAGGGCGCTTTGAATCTCGCTATCTATAACCTTTTCGAGGGAGTCTCCCCAAGTAGCCATAGCGCTGCGCCAACGAACCAAGGTTGCGTTAGCAGCGCGGAGAGAATCCCAAGTTAAATCCATTTGCGAGCGGTAACGATTTTCTAGAAGGGCAAGGCGCAGCGAAAGGGGATCTAGCCCTTTTTCGATTAAATCTGAAACTAGAACCACGTTATTGGCGCTCTTAGACATCTTTCTTCCTTCAAAGAGCAGGTGCTCTCCATGAACCCAGAGATCGACCGCTTCTTCGCCGATGATGGCATTTGATTGCGCGCGCTCATTTTCATGATGAGGAAAACGTAGATCTATTCCACCGACGTGGATATCTACATGTTCATTTAACAAATCTAGTGACATCGCTGTGCACTCAATATGCCACCCAGGAAAACCCAGTCCCCAAGGGGATTGCCAGACCATCTCGGTGCGATTTCCAGCTGACTTCCAAAGCGCCCAGTCAGCGTGAAACTTTTTCTCGCCATCACCCGAATATTCGTAACGATGTCCTGGCTTAAGCGCATCCAATTTGTTTCCACTTATGGCGCCATATGTCGAACAAGTTTGCGCACTGAAGTAAACCGAGCCACTTTCGGCAACGTAGGCGCTGCCATTTGCGATGAGTTTTTCAATAATTGAGAGCATTCCCGAAATAGTTTCACTCGCCCTCGGATAGCTATTAGCCGGGGAAATATTTAGTCGTGCCAGATCGGTGTGGAATTTCTCTTCATATTTTCGAGCAATTTCAAAAGGATCGGTCTTCTCAAGCTTTGCCTGACTTAGCAACTTATCTTGTTCTTCAAAATCTTCGGACATATGTCCAACGTCGGTAATGTTCTGTACAAGTACTACCTCATGGCCAGATAACTTCAAGATTCTAGTAATCAGATCTGCCAATAGGAAAGTTCTCAAGTTTCCAACATGAGCATCTCTGTAAACGGTTGGCCCGCAGCAGTAAATATGAACTGGGCGGCCAATGACGCTTACCGATTGCAGGCCGCGGCTCTGAGTGTTGTAAATTGCAAAGTTCATTAGCGGCCCACGTTTTCAAGCACGCGATAAGTGTATGGATGATGGAATCGGTACCCCAGCGATTTGTAGAGCGAAAGCGCAGCGCCATTTTCGGCATCAACCTGTAGACCGATTTTGGTCGCACCCTCTGCGCGAGCCGCGGCTGCCAAAGCGTTCATTAAATATGTACCAACTCCACGGCCACGAAATTCTGGATCTACAAAGACTCTTGTGGCTAGCGACCAACTGCCATGTGTTGCAATTCTTCCAATTGCGATCGTCTTTTCACCAAACGAAACTTCGGCGTACTTAGCGGGGTAATTGCGCATAATTCTTTCTAAGGCGAAATCGCTTTGCACAGATAACCATTCTTTACTTGGTTCATCTGCGATGACCAACTGAAATTCAGAATGATTAATTTCTAAATCCCCTGGGATGTCATTGACCAGATACTCGGCGCCAATTTTTACCGTCCAGCCTAAATCGGCCAAATAGTTATCCAGCTCTTCATAAATTGGAAGTGGGATAGTAAAAGTTGGAGTTATATTGTGTTCTTTGTAGATATCGACGATGGTGTTTATCGCATCAGATATCTCTACGCCAGGTTCACCAAATGGTGCAGCACCTGTTGGAAGTACAGAATTAGCGCGCATCGTGAAGCCATCAGAGATTCGTAGCCGCCAATTACCAATCTCAACAATTTTATCTGCTGGCCAAGTTTTATCGGAGAGTAGTTCTAGCTCCAGAATTCGATGAGAGTAAGGTGCGCCGGTTCCGGCGCGATCAGGCAAAGGTTTAATCTCGCGCCAAATTGCGATCTCGGCTTCGGCAAATTTCTGTTCTACGCCTTTGGAGTTAACTAGCTGGCCAGTGCCATCTTGAAAGCTTTGCAAAATACCGACGATATCGCGGAAGCCACCACCGGCATCGCGCAGGCGGATTGTGACTCGAGAGCCGATGGCGCCAGCAAGTTCGGCGTTAGATCTCTGAATTGCCTGGCCCATGTCGTTACCTTAATCGGGCGTAAGCCCAAGTGCATGGTTAGAATTAGCGCCATCGCAGGCTCTGATACGCAGGGCGCTGTGGACTTTTCTGGAGGAACGCTAGTGACCTACGTAATCGCTCAGCCTTGTGTTGATATTAAAGATAAATCTTGTATCGAAGAGTGCCCGGTTGATTGCATCTACGAAGGTAACCGCATGCTCTATATCCAACCTGATGAATGCGTAGATTGCGGAGCTTGCGAGCCGGTCTGCCCAGTTGAAGCTATTTACTATGAAGACGATGTCCCATCACAGTGGAAAGATTTCTCAAAGGTAAATACAGAATTTTTCGTTGAGCTTGGTTCTCCTGGTGGAGCAGCGAAGGTTGGTCTAACTGATAGCGACCACCCAAGCGTGGTTGCACTTCCTGCCAAAGAGTAATTTTTCTCAACCAATCGCGTAACTCAAGGAAAAACGATGCGTGAAAAGCTGCCGGATTTTCCTTGGGATGCCCTCGCGCCTTATTCGCAAATAGCCAAAGCACATCCGAAAGGCGCGATTGATCTTTCGCAAGGAACTCCGGTTGATTCAACCCCACAACTAATTCAAAGCGCGCTTAAGGAAAGTTCTGACTCACCGCGCTATCCCGTAACCGCTGGAACAAAAGACCTACAAGATGCAATACGCAATTGGGCGATTAACCATTTAGGAGCCTCGGGTGACTTTGATGTTCTCCCACTTATCGGCTCAAAAGAATTGGTTGCTTGGCTACCAACTATTTTGCAGAGCAAGAAAGTTATCTATCCCGAGATCGCATATCCAACTTATTTAGTTGGAGCGCTATTGGCACAAGCTGAACCAATTGCGGTGGGGGTTAATGCTGCGACGTGGCCGAATTCGGATTTTGCTTGGGTGAATACGCCTTCAAATCCAACAGGTCGCGTTCATTCCGAATCCGAATTACGCGAAGCAATTAACTGGTCACGTAAAAGTGGAGCCACATTGGTATGCGATGAGTGCTACATCGACTTTGGTGATTCGGTACAACCAACTTCGCTTCTTAAGTACACAGATGGAGATAACTCAAATATTTTGGTAGTTCATTCACTTTCTAAACGCTCTTCAATGGCTGGCTATCGTGGTGCGTTTCTCATCGGTGACCCAAAGCTGATCGCTGAAATTCGCGAAATTCGAAAGCATGCGGGAATGATGGTGCCACTGCCGATCCAAAACGCAATGGTTGCTGCGCTCTCTGATGAGAAACACGTTGAAGAACAACGAGATCGCTATAACGCACGACGTGCCATTTTGGCTCCAGCGCTAATTGCTGCAGGATTTAAGGTTGAAGAATCTGCAGCGGGCTTATATATCTGGTGCACTCGTTCTGAAGATTGCTGGAAATCGGTGGAATGGTTAGCCAAACTTGGCATCGTTGCCACCCCAGGTTCGTTCTATGGCGAGCTCGGCGCCTCGCATATTCGTATTGCAATGACCGCAACTGATGCGCAAATCAGCGATGCCGCTGCTCGCATAAAAGAGGCGATTTAACTTGGCAATCGGAATTCTCCTAGTCGGCGGTTTTGGTACACGTTTAAAACCTCTCACCAATGAAACGCCTAAACCAATGTTGCCGGTGGGCGGGCTCCCAGTTACTGAGCACCAACTTCTTGCTGCGAAGAAAGCCGGAATCAAAACAGTTATTTTGGCAACCTCTTACCTTTCTGAAGTATTTATTCCCTACTTTGGCGATGGTTCAAAGTGGGGGATGGAACTCAAATACGCGGTAGAGAAAGAACCACTAGGTACTGGTGGAGCAATTCGCAACGCTGCTGAGTTAATTGACTTAAGCGCTGCAAAGGCTGCCAATGAAGAGTTTGTGATCTTTAATGGCGATGTCTTAAGCCATCACAGCATTGCAGATCAAATTCAATATCACCGTAAAAATAAAGCTGATGCAACGTTGCATTTAATAAACGTCGCCGATGCCCGCGCATTTGGTTGTGTTCCAACGGATGCGGACGGCCGAGTCACAGCATTCTTAGAGAAGATGGAAAATCCAGTGACCAATGCGATTAACGCAGGGTGTTATGTATTTTCTCCTTCAGTGATTGCAGATATTCCGCTCAATAAAGTCGTTAGCGTTGAGCGCGAGACTTTCCCAAATCTAGTTAGCTCTGGTCGTCCCGTCTTCGGGTATTGCGAACAGTCATATTGGTTAGATATCGGTACCCCTACGGCGCTCTTTAAAGGTTCGCGCGATTTAGTAAATGGAGAATTCGCTGCAGGATCTGGAACTGAATTTGGAGCCGGCAGCTGCGCGACTGGCGGTTCGAGCATCGGATCTAATTGTCAGATCGGGCAGGGCGTATCGATCGTCAACTCAATCATTGGAGATGGCGTTGTAATCGGCGATGGCGCAGAAATTAAAGATTCATTTATCTTGCATGGCTCAGCAATCGCACCGGGTTCAAAAATCTTCTCGAAATACCTTTCTCCTACCGAAAGCGTTGAAATTTCGGCGAATTAAGTCGATAAATCTCCGTAAATCCCGATTTTTCACCCCGATTTAGCGAAATTTAAGGGGAATTAAGGAGAATTAAGAAGAATCAATAGTCTCAACCTCAGGATCGCACTTGACTTAAAGGGATTACAAGCGTGTAATTCGCGTTAGAGAGGCTGACCTCAACACGAGGCTGGCCGCGAAGGTCTTGAGGAGATTAGTCGATGCCGATTCGTCCAGAAGCAACACCAACTGGCAATCCAACAGCCCCTACTGCTGGACCATCAATTAAATTAGCAAGCGGAGAGAACATTGAGCTCTCCTGGCAAGAACGCGCTCTTTGCGCACAGACAGATCCAGAAGCATTCTTTCCTGAAAAGGGTGGCTCAACTCGCGAAGCAAAGCGCGTCTGCCTCTCTTGCGATGTGCGTCAAGAATGTTTGGAATACGCGCTCGCACATGATGAGCGTTTTGGAATCTGGGGTGGACTCTCCGAACGTGAGCGTCGCCGTTTGAAGCGCCGCCCAGCGTAACTCTCATGAGTTCACATCGCGTAACCGCGATTCTTGTTCTACATGATGGTCAACTCTGGTTACCTGAAGTTGTTGCTTCCCTAACTTCTCAATCTTTACCGGTTGATTCCATTGTCGCAGTAGATACAGGATCAATTGATTCATCCGCCAAACTTGTTAAAGGCGCTCGCATTCCGGTTCTACCGATGGATCGCGATACTGGTTTTGGTGAAGCAATTTCGCACGCTGTTGCAACTTTGCCGGCGTCAACGGATCCGCAGAACGAATGGCTTTGGATAATTCACGACGATCTTTCCGTCGATCGCCATGCACTTGAAAATTTAATTTCTGAAGTTCAATCTCGACCAAGTGTTGCAATGGCTGGTCCAAAACTCCTGGGTTGGCATGATCGAACACATCTTTTAGAAATTGGAATAAGTATTGCCGCAAACGGAAATCGCTGGACTGGACTTGAGCCGGCAGAATATGACCAAGGACAACGCGATGGAGTTCATGAAGTTCTTTCGGTAAGTACCGCAGGAGCGCTGATCCGCAGAGATGTCTTTGAGCAACTCGGTGGGTTCGATGCAAATCTAGATTTGTTCCGCGATGATGTTGATTTTGGTTGGCGCTTGTATTCAGCCGGTTATGCAGCGATCGCAGTTTCCAGTGCGGTTGCTTTCCATGCTGAGGCGTCAGCAAATGAGCGTCGCTCCGTTGATGTAGCCGAAGCATTTTTACATCGCCCCCTTTTACTGGATCGTCGCAATGCCGCATACGTGCTTTTGGTTAACTCCTCTTGGTGGCGACTTCCACTTCTTACTATTCAACTTTTAGCAGGAGCGGTTTTTCGTTCTATCGGTTTCTTATTTGCAAAATTGCCAGGCTATGCAGGCGATGAAATTTTGGCGGTAGGGGCGTTATTCATTCATCCAGGTGAGCTAATAACCGCTCGGAAAGTGCGAAAGCAACAACGTCTTGTCCCTTCTGGAATTGCGCTCAGATTTATTCCTTCAAGATGGTCGCAACTCAGACTCTCCCTTTCGCGTTCTGCCGAATGGTTGCGAGAGCAATTATTTCCATCTGAGATCACCGAAGTTCGAAATCCATCGTTGCTAGATGAAAATCTTGATGAAGAAGATTTGTTAACCCCGGCAAACAATCGCAACTGGATAACACTCTTTAAGCGCCCACTATTTTCTGCGTCAATGTTCCTATTTGTTTTATCAATTTTCTGGTCACGCGCAAGGCTCGGCGCTATCTCAGGTGGCGCTCTACCCGAGCAGCCATCAGGCGTTAGCGCTCTTTGGAATACTTACTTCAGTGGTTGGCACTCAATTGCAATGGGAACTTCTACTGCAGCCCCGACCTGGTTGGCGATCGTTGCGCTGATCGCGACACCATTCTTTGGAAGCGTCACCTTCGTTATCTCCGCACTCTTCTTCTTCGCTCCTGTTTTACTGGCGGTATCAGCCCACCATTTCCTAAAGGAATTTTCTACTAATCGTTGGCTAACTACGTCAGGAGCGGTGCTCTACTCCTTATCTCCGATCTCGATTTCGGCGATAAATTCGGGGCGTTTAAGTACGCTCGTTGTCCTGCTGCTGCTTCCAATCTTGGCAATTGTCGCAAGAGGCTGGTTTGAAATCGAAGAATTTAGCTGGCGTAAAGTCTTTGCGCTTTCGCTATTAATTTCAGTTCTCTTTGCCTTCTCACCCATTGTTCTAATTTTAGGTTTTGCTCTAACCGGATTTTCAATTTATCGCGATTACATTGAAAGCAGCAGCGGCGTCAATATTGATCTATTCAATGCTCGCCTCCATCGCAGAATTGCTCTCGTGGTTACACCTCTTCTCATTTGCACTCCCTGGAGTTTTGAGTTGATCTTTAATCCGCACCGCTTGCTCATGGATGCCGGATTCTTCCTGCAGGGAGGTGGGCCAAACCTCGCACTATTTGGAAACCCTGGAGGCCCTGGATCTCTCCCTTGGTATTTAACTAGCCCGCTCGCATTGGTGCTTGGCATATCTCTCTTCTCTTCAACGCGCGCTCGGTTTATCGCTGAGATCGGCTTCGTTTCCCTGTTGGTTTCCATTATTTACAGCTCTCTCTCAATAACCGGAAATGGAACGAGCGTTCCAACCCGCCTGTATCCCGGAACGCTTTTAGTAATAACGACATTGACTGCGATTGCATCTGGAATTGCGGTACTAGACAAATTGCGCGAGCGACTTAAAGCAACGCATGTAAATGCTCGCCATATATCTGCAGCAATCTTGTTATTCGCAACGGCCACCTATGCACTTAGTTCAACAGTTTGGGTTGTTTCCAACGTTGGTGCCGCGCCACTTCAGAGCGGGAGA
Source organism: Candidatus Planktophila sp. (assembly GCA_034680185.1). Taxonomy (GTDB): domain Bacteria; phylum Actinomycetota; class Actinomycetes; order Nanopelagicales; family Nanopelagicaceae; genus Planktophila. The sequence goes on along the minus strand of JAXITH010000003.1, from coordinate 9,630 downwards.
GAAGTAGTACTTCCTCCATTCTTAGCGGTTGAGAAGAACGCGAAGACGCTGGTCATTCGACCACGAACCGTTGATGAAGATGTAACTCTTAATTTCTATTTAGCGCGCGGTAAAGATGCATCACTTGGCGAACCAGATATGGCCCCGCAAAATCGCGAGCAAATCACCAATGCAGTCAGAGAACTTGCCGATGGAAGTGGACTGACCGCAAGCACAACATTTGCTGTTCATGGAATTAAATATTTATTCCTAAAGAATCCAGTCGACGAAAATTTGGTTCGGATTATTGATGGCCTCGGAGGATTTACTCGAGCATCGTCAACTAACGCTGGAATTGTTTGGAAAATTGCTGGCAACACAGGAACGGTTTTATTCACAGATGTGCTGGGAAAGACGACAGTTCTGCCAGTAAGCGAATCTGCTTTCGAGGTTACCGTCCCAGAACTCGGTACGCTAACTTTGACTGAAAACTACGCCCAAGGTTGGCGCGCCATGCAAGAAGGACAGAGACTCGATCGCACCCGCAGCGTGGACAACATGCCAATGTTTGAAATTAAAACTCCTGGCACAGTGACATTTCTTTACGATGGCTCTTTACGTCGCGCCTTAGTTTCACTCGAAGTAATCATTTTGATTACTGTCGTCGTATTGGCGTTGCCAGCTGGACGTCGCCGGCGTGAGATCGAAGATTCGGAGCTGGCATGAATTTAAAACGCCCGCTAGTTCTAGCGCTAACTCTTGTGGCCACTGTGCTTCTTTCTAATGCAGTCAATGTCGCTGTTTCGGAAGGCGAGTTCTCTTCAAACTATCCAGCGGTTGTTTGTCCTTCAACTCCGAACGGTCTTACTACTGCCATTTCGCTTCCTTCGTCAAAGAGCCAGATACGTCAGACCGGAACCAAATCACTTTCATTCGTTCCTTCGCAAACGCTTCGCTATATGCAGAGCAAATCTCCAGTCATTGTCGAATCGCAAGGAGCAACACCAGTTGTTTGGCAGATACGTAAGGGCGTATGGGCGGGAGCCACAATTTGTTCTGCCCTTCAAACTGAACAATGGTTTGTTGGGGGAGCAGCAGATGTGACCAGCAAGGCTCGCCTAATTCTTGTAAACAGCGGACTCAGCGCCGCGATCGTTGATGTCGATATCTGGAATGAGATTGGGCCACAACCATCGCAAGCGATAACTATCAGAGCTAATTCATATCTCGAACTTGGCATAGATTCACTCGCACCTGGTTCAAAGTCGGTTGTTGTTAAAACTTTTACGCGATCAGGTCGCGTGACTAGTTATATGTTGGATGAGCGCGGACGCGGACTCAGGGCGCTGGGCGGCGATATCGTCAACTTTGCGCCTCGTGCAAGCAAAGAAGTTTTCATTCCAGCGATTGCGCATTCAGTCCGTCAAAATCGCTCAAATTCAACAGCCCTAGATCATTCACTTCGCATACTTGTTCCAGGCGAAATAGATGCGCGAGTCACGGTATCTGTCTACTCAACGGATGGATCTTTTATTCCGGCAGGGCTAGAAAATAAAGTTGTTAAGAGTGGCTCAGTCGTAAATCTAGAACTTAATCCAAATTTGCCATCTACTAAATTTGGAATCAAAGTCTCTTCAGATCAGCCACTTGTGGCCTCGGTTTACTCACAAACCATCGCTGAAGGAAAATCAGACTTCATCTGGAGCACTGCAGCGCCTTTGCTATCTAAATTCTCGTTATCCACTGCAGGTCTTGCCCCCTCGTTAATCTTTATCGGAGAGAAAGTTAAAGTAGAAGTTGAGCTCTTCTTCAATAGCGGCAAGCGCAAAGTAATCAAGGTCGATAGTGAAGACATTGCGTCTGTAAAGATTCCTGATGGAGTTCGTTCGGTCACAATTAATAAGCCTGGCCAGGGCGTGTATGCAGCAGGGCTGATTTCCACCAAGAGCGGTTACGGTTATTTCCCACTTGCACCGGGCAGTGTCCTTACAAAGTCCTCGGTGCCGATGTCTAACATTCGCGTTTTAACTCCCTGACAATCCCAGTTTTTTCACTAGGTCACCACTAGCCTTAGCGACATGAGTAAGTTGGCGCGCACAGGGCGCAGTTGTTCGCGGGTTAGTTGCCGAAGCCTGGCTTCAATGACCCTTACTTACATCTATGCCGACTCAACCGCCGTTCTTGGACCACTTGCAACTTATTCTGAACCACATTCATACGATCTCTGCGAAGCGCACGGAAAAAGATTGACCGTTCCCAATGGTTGGACTGTTATCAAAGAAGAGTCCTCTCAAGCAGGCCTTGGCCCATCAGAAGATGATTTGATGGCAATTGCTGATGCGGTTCGAGAAGTTGCGGCAAGTGCGCAAACTTTTGAAGTTTCCGCGGTAAATCATCCATCCAGTGAGCACGCACCACTGGGACGTCGCGGCCATTTGCGCGCTGTTCCTTCGCAAATTTAAATAACGCGATAGAAACGAGCTAAAAATTTCAATTTTCAAAGCCTATGACATTCGTGGATTAGTAGATGTTGAAATTACCGCTGATTTCACCTTCGCTACCGGCGTTGCCTTTGCTAGATTTTTACAACAAGAGCGCGAACCCGGAACCGTGGTAATTGGTGAAGATATGCGCCCTTCCTCTCCCATTTTCGCTGATGCATTTTCCGCCGGCGTTACTTCGCAAGGCTTAGATGTAATTCGAATCGGTTTAGCCTCCACCGATATGCTCTATTTCGCTGCTGGAAAACTTAACTTTCCAGGCGCAATGTTTACCGCAAGCCACAACCCTGCCGAATACAACGGAATTAAGCTATGTCTTAGCGGTGCACGCCCAATCGGAAAAGAATCCGGGTTGCTGACTATTGAACGTTTTGTCAACGAAGGTTCGCCTATCGATTTCAGAAGCGTAGGTAAAGAGTCAGAACAAGATCTGTTAACACCTTACATTGATCATTTACTTACCTTGGTTGATCTTTCTGCGATACGTCCGCTAAAGGTAGTAATTGATGCAGGTAATGGAATGGCCGGCCATACTGCTCCAGCGGTCTTTGATCGCTTAAATTGCGAAGTAATACCGATGTATTTCGAGTTAGATGGAACTTTTCCAAATCATGAGGCAAACCCAATTGATCCAAAGAATTTAAAGGATCTACAAAAGGCGGTAAAGAAACATAAGGCCGATATTGGGCTTGCCTTTGATGGCGATGCCGATCGCTGCTTCTTGGTAGATGAGAATGGAGAATTAGTAAATCCTTCTACTCTCACCGCACTTATTGCAGATCGCGAATTAAAGAAATATCCAGGGTCAAATATTATTTACAACTTGATTTCATCCCGCGCAGTCGTTGAAATAGTTGAAGAAAATGGCGGCGCAGCAATTCGCTCTCGCGTTGGTCACTCCTACATTAAAAAACTTATGGCAGATACCGGTGCTGTATTTGGGGGAGAGCACTCCGGGCACTTCTATTTCAAAGATTTCTGGCGGGCAGATTCAGGAATGCTGGCGGCGCTGCACGCGATCGCCGCTCTCGGCGAATCCAAAGGTTCGCTTTCGACTCTTCTTAAACCTTATTCAAGATATATCTCAAGTGGAGAAATCAATTCTGAAGTCGCAGATGCAAGTGCTGCGATGAAGCAGGTTGAAAAGGTTTATAGCAAGAAGGATGGCGTGGAAGTAGATCACCTAGATGGGCTGACCATAAATGGCGATAACTGGTGGTTTAACCTTCGTGCATCCAATACCGAGCCCCTCCTTCGACTTAACGTTGAGGCTTCTACCGAGGCCCGTATGAAGAAGGTTCGAGATGATGTACTTAACATGATCCGTGGAGACCTAGACATCCTCTTATTAATCCCTTAACTAGTACGCTATGCCTATAGCCGACTAGCACAGTAGAGCCCTACGCCGAAGGTCAAGCGAAAAAACAGCCGTTTAATTTAGGGAGAAATATTTAAATGACACCTGTCACAACAATTCCAAAACACGATATCGCCGACGCGTCACTTGCTGCTGAAGGTCGCAAGCGCATCGAATGGGCAGAGCGCAATATGCCTGTTCTTGCTCAAATTCGTGAGCGCTTTGAAAAGTCACAACCATTTGCAGGCGTTCGTATTTCAGCTTGCATGCACGTCACAACCGAGACCGCTAACTTGATGCGCGTTCTCAAAGCTGGCGGAGCAGAAATTGCACTCTGTGCATCGAATCCTCTTTCAACTCAAGATGACACTGCAGCAGCGCTCGTGCACGAATACGGAATCTCTGTATTTGCGCGCAATGCAGTCGATCGCGATGGTTACTACTCACACATCAACGCAGCTCTTGATATCGAACCTCATCAAGTATTCGATGATGGTTGCGATCTTGTAAACACGCTTCACACAACTCGTAAAGAGCTTCTTCCTAATATCGCTGGAGGTTGCGAAGAGACAACAACAGGCGTGATTCGTCTTAACCAAATGGCTAAAGATGGCGCACTAACATTTCCAATGATCGCTGTTAATGACACCGACACAAAGCATATGTTCGACAACCGTTACGGAACCGGTCAATCAACTCTTGATGCAGTCTTCCGCGCGACAAACTTCCTGCTTGCAGGACGCGTAGTCGTCGTAGCTGGTTTCGGATACTGCGGTAAAGGTGTTGCAGAGCGCGCTAAGGGTATGGGCGCAGACGTTATCGTTACCGAAATCGATCCAACTAAGGCGCTCGATGCAATGATGCAAGGCTTCCGCGTAATGCCAATGGTTGATGCCGCAAAGCTTGGCGATGTCTTCATTACCGTTACAGGTAACCGCGACGTACTTCGCGATGAGCACTTTGCAGTGATGAAAGATGGCGCGATCATGGCTAACTCAGGTCACTTCGATATCGAAATCGACGTTGCCTGGCTTGAGCAGAATGCGAAGAAGAAGAACGCCAAGATGCGTCACCAAACTGACGAATACGTTCTTGCAGATGGACGTCGTCTCTTGCTTCTTGCAGAAGGTCGCCTGGTTAACCTCGGTGCGGCAGAAGGACACCCTGCATCAGTTATGGATATGTCGTTCTCTGATCAAGCACTTACCGCTGAATACCTAGTTAAGGAAGCGAAGAATCTTCCAGCTGGTGTTCACAATGTTCCAACTTATATCGATAAGGAAGTTGCCAGCCTGAAGTTGATTTCAATGGGTGGTCGCATCGATACATTAACTCCTGCACAAGATATGTACCTCAACTCTTGGGAGCACGGTAGCTAATGACTTTGGTTATGGTCGTCGATGACGACCAAGACCTGGCAGAGATGCTCGGCATCGTTTTAACCGGTGCCGGCATCGATGTCGATCTCGTAAGTCGTGGTGACGAGGTTCTGGAGGTATTTAGAAATAATCCTCCAGATCTCGTACTTCTAGATGTAATGCTTCCTGGTTTAGATGGAATTGAAGTTTGTAAATTAATTCGCGCCGAATCCATGGTGCCAATTGTTATGTTGAGCGCTAAAGGCGATACCCACGACGTAGTTCGCGGTCTTGAAGCCGGCGCAGATGATTACATGGTTAAGCCTTTTCGCCACCCTTCCGAGCTGATTGCTCGTATCCGTACGCGCTTGCGCCGCACTAATGCCGATGTATCTGGTCTTCTGACAATTGGAGACCTATCCATCGATGTGACAGCGCATGAAGTTAGCCGCGCTGGAAAGAAGGTTGCGTTAACTCGTTTGGAATTTGATTTGCTGGTTGCTTTGGCGAAAGAACCAGGACGTGTATTTACACGCGATGCTCTACTTGGTGAAGTTTGGGGCTATCGCCATTCAACGGATACTCGCCTGGTAAACGTGCATGTGCAGAGACTCCGCTCGAAGGTTGAACATGATCCAGAACATCCGCAAATTGTTATGACAGTACGTGGCGTTGGATATAAAGCTGGAGTATTGGGCGGTTCCTAGAATGAACCGATTTATAAACCGGGTACGTAATTCCCTCGCCGCAAAGGTCATTTTTTCAACCGTTCTGCTTTCCCTTGGCGTAGTTTGGATAACCGGTTCTGCCCTTTATTCACAGCTCTCAGATGGCGTAAAGCAGGTAAACCTAGAAACCTCACTTGCCGAAGCGCGCTCATCATTCTTTAACGCCCAGTATCAATTTCTTTTGATTGATGGCGCAAGCACATCAATAATCACAAAAACCGTTCAGGATGTAATTATCTCCTCCACCGCGGTTAGTTTAAATCAAGATAGAAAGTCCATCTTCTTAAATCGATTTGGACAGGTGCTGCAGCCATTGGGAGATCAAGCATCAATTGATTACAGCACAGCGACAGATGAATTAGATGTCTCTTCTTTTCCAACTGAACTTAGAAAACGAGTACGCGCCAGCGATCTAGTTGAGTATCAATATGCAACGGTGAAGTACAACAATCGACCAGAGGCGAATGTTTTAATTGCTGGACGACGGATTGCAATTCCAGAGTCCGGAAATTATGAAATGTATTTGGTGTACTCGCTCACTAACCAAAACACTACGCTTTCTCTGATTAAAAGTTCACTCTTCTTAACCGGATTAGCGCCTCTCTTCTTAATCGGCTTAATCACCTGGTTGGTGGTCCGACAAGTAGTTCGGCCCGTCAGAGAAGCAGCCCGTATCGCTCAACAGTTTACGCAAGGTGATTTCTCACAGCGCATGAAAGTCGAGAGTTCCGATGAGATTGCAACCCTAGGAACGGCATTCAATGAAATGGCGTTATCTCTGGAGTCCCAGATCTCTCGACTCGAAAACCTATCTCGTGTTCAACAAAGATTTGTTTCAGATGTATCTCACGAACTTCGCACGCCGCTTACAACGCTAAGAATGGCATCTGAAGTTATTTACGGCGCGAAAGCGGATTTTGATCCGATAATTTCAAGAAGTTCTGAGTTGCTAGTTGCCCAGCTGGATCGCTTTGAGAGACTTCTTGAAGATCTGCTAGAAGTTAGCCGATTCGATGCTGAAGTAGCAGTGCTCGAACCCGTTGATTTTGATTTAGTCACCTTGATTGAAAGATGTATTCAAGATGTTCGAGCCAGCGCCCAGGATCACCCAATTTCTATTGAAATCGATCACGAAACCGAACAAGTGATGATTAACGCCGATATCCGTCGCGTCGAAAGAATTATGCGCAACTTACTCTCCAACGCCTTGGATCACGCAGAAGAAAAACCAATCAAAGTCTCTGTAATCGCCACTCAATCAGAAGTCGGCGTGGGAGTTAGAGATTATGGATCAGGAATAGACCCAGCATCACTATCGCGTGTTTTCGATCGCTTCTGGAGAGCTGATCCTTCAAGAGCGCGTGTGCGCGGTGGAACCGGACTTGGGCTTTCAATCGCGTTGGAAGATGCACGTTTGCACAATGGCGAGCTCGATGCATGGGGCGCTTTGGGCCAAGGAGCACATTTTGTATTGACGCTGCCACGTGTCGCGGGGTCACAAATTGCGGGAAGACCAATCCGTCCGCAACCAAGCGATTATCCCCAGCAACTTTAATTTAGATATTTAGAACGTCTCATTTCGCCAGACTTTGGCGATGTCTTCGCTATCAGAAATTATCTTTCCATCTAGATGCATTGGCTGTTCACGCCTTGGAATATCTATCTGCTCTGAATGCCGCAGGCAGTGGCATCCACATATTTATCATCGCGCGATTATTGCCAATAGCGAATCTTTTCCGGTCATATCTGCTATTCAATATTCACCAATCGCTTCACGCGTCTTGCTAAGTGCGAAAGAGGGACAGATAAAAGCTGCAGATGAATTGATAATTCATGGTTTGAACCATTCCCTGAAGTACTTTATAAATAAGTATGGTTATGGAACCCTGATTTATATTCCCTCTCGTAAGTCTGCTACTCGAAAACGAGGTCGCAATTTTCTTCACGAAATAACCGCGGATGTGGCACGTGTTGCAGGACTGCCTACCTCTTCTCCTTTGATTCACATTCGCAAAGTTAAAGATCAGAGCCAATTGAACTCATCGCAGCGAGCAGCAAATCTTTCGGGGGCTTTTTCGGTGCCTGAATCTTTGGGGAATACTGGAGGGAAAGTAATTGTTATTGATGATCTGATAACAACAGGGGCGACCCTGACTGAGGCCATTCGGGCCTTGCGTACTGCTGGTTTTGCCGTGCTGGGCGCGGTAACTACTTGTACGGCTAAACCCCTACGATAAGGGGTCTAGATTTGTGAAAGAGCTTGAAGGAAAGGGTCGTAAATGGCAAAGATTATTGACCGGATCATGCGCGCTGGCGAAGGAAAGATACTCCGCGAGCTAAGCAAGGTCGTCGATCAAGTTAACGCCTTCGAGCCTTCAATCTCATCTCTTTCAGATGATGCGCTTCGCGCCAAGACTCTAGAATTCAAATCTCGTTTCGCTGCCGGAACAACTCTCGATGATCTTCTTCCTGAAGCATTTGCTGTTGTTCGCGAAGCCGCAAAGCGCACTCTTGGACAACGTCATTACGATGTTCAAATCATGGGTGGAGCTGCGCTCCACCGTGGAAATATCGCCGAAATGCGTACAGGTGAAGGTAAGACCCTGGTTGCAACACTTCCATCATATTTAAATGCTCTCGCAGGTCGCGGCGTTCACGTTGTAACAGTTAACGACTACCTAGCCGAGCGCGATAGCGAATGGATGGGTCGCATCCATCGCTTCTTGGGGCTCACCGTCGGCGTGATCGTAAATAGCATGACTCCTGCAGAACGACGAGCTGCTTACAACTCAGATATTACTTATGGCACAAACAATGAATTCGGTTTTGATTATTTGCGCGACAACATGGCTTGGTCGCTTGATGACTGCGTACAACGCGATCACTTCTTCGCAGTTGTCGATGAAGTTGACTCAATTCTTATTGATGAGGCGCGCACGCCTCTGATTATCAGTGGACCAGCTGATAAGGCAACCAAGTGGTACGTCGAATTTGCCAACATCGCAGATAAATTGCAACGCGATACTCACTATGAAGTAGATGAGAAGAAGAAGACCATCGGAATTCTTGAAGATGGCGTAACCAAGGTTGAAGAACTCCTTAAGATCGAGAATCTCTACGAAGCAGCAAATACAACTCTTATTGGATATCTAAATAACTCAGTTCGAGCCAAGGAGCTTTTCAAGCGCGACAAAGATTATGTCGTGATGAATGGCGAACTCTTAATCGTTGATGAGCACACCGGCCGTATGTTGGCAGGACGGCGCTATAGCGAGGGCCTACATCAAGCACTTGAAGCTAAAGAACGAATCGAAATCAAGGATGAAAACCAGACCTTGGCAACGATTACTTTGCAAAACTACTTCCGTCTATACGAAACCATTTCAGGTATGACCGGTACCGCCATGACCGAGGCGGCAGAATTCCATCAGATCTACAAACTCGGCGTTGTTCCGATCCCAACAAATCGCGAGATGCAACGTATCGATCAAGCAGATCTGGTTTACAAGACCGAGCTCGGCAAATTTATGGCTGTTACTCAAGATATCGTCGAACGACATCGCAAGGGTCAACCAGTTCTTGTCGGAACTGTCTCTGTTGAAAAATCAGAAGAGTTATCAGCGCTTCTCAAGAAATCTGGCGTTCCTCACGAAGTTTTAAATGCTAAGCATCACGAACGCGAAGCTTCAATCATTGCGCGCGCTGGT
>JAXITH010000002.1:0-18379 GCA_034680185.1 Candidatus Planktophila sp. | reverse complement strand
CCGGCATGCGTTCCGCCGTAATATTTTTCCCACTTAGCGCCGTCTTCCAAACGGTAATCCGCACCAAGATCAACAAACTTCGCCTTTGGGCTCAGAGATGCGATCACGGATGCACTTTCGCCATGAGGTAGGGCAAGGAATATAAGTTCACAGCAATCGAAGTCGCTGGCGTTAAAGGATGAGAATTTTTGCCCGAGATAAGAATTTAGTTGCGGGTGCACCGAGGTGATTAGCTCGCCGGCGTTGCTATGTGCGGTAACGCAACAGACTTCAAATTCAGGGTGTCCTGCTAACAACCGCAGCAGTTCTCCCCCTGCATAGCCACTGGCCCCGATTACTCCGATTTTCATGGGGCTAGATTAGCATAAATATGCATTTGAGCGCATATTTATGCAGATACTTATGAAGGTTAGGCGGTGCGAAGAACCGCGCCGGTAGCTTTTTCGGCAGCTAGGACAGCGGCTTCACGCATCGCGGAAACCTCAGCCCCGGTCAAGGTGCGATCGCCGGCACGGAAGGTGAGTGTGAAAGCAAGCGAAATCTTTCCATCACCAATCTTGTCGTAACGATCAAAGAGTGAAATCGATTCAAGGAGATCGCCCGCACCGCTGCGTAACGCCTTTTCAACATCGCGGGCGGTAACAGATTCGTCGACAATTAACGCTACATCTTGCACCGCAGCAGGCATCGTTCCAACCCGTGTTGGACGAACAATTTCAGAGTCTGGAAGTGCGCTAAGACCAACTGCAAAGGCAACGCTTCGTTCAGGCAATCCGTACTTTGCGATGATGCGCGGATGGATCTCTCCAGCATGAGCAACCGCTTTGCCATCAACAATCATCTCAGCACAGCGACCGGGATGCCATGGCGCAAAGTCAGAACGTTTGATCGTCCATTCGAGGTTACAGAGTTGCAAAATATCCTGGGCATAAGCGATAGCATCTTGCCAGTTGTAAGCCCGCGCTTTTCCTTGCCAATCTTCGTTTTCAACCTTGCCGACAAGTAGCCCAGCAACATGGAACGCTTGCGGCGGGACGCTGGCATAGATTGCCTCAATAGTTTTGGCATCTGGGCGCTCACCGATTACTGGGGAAACCGCTGGAACAAGTTTTTGTGCGCTGCGGAAGATCGATCCCATTTCGAAGATCGCAAAGTCCTTCGCGCCGCGACTGATGTTTCGTGCGGCAACTTCAATAAGTCCTGGAACTAAATGCACGCGCATAAGTGGAAATTCTTCAGACATCGGATTTGCAATGCTATAAGTCGAAGCGCGCTCTCCAACAAAGCCCATCTGATCGATAGTCTCTTGATTGGTAAATGGGAAAGTCTGAACTTCAGCTAAACCGCGCGCAGCGAGCATTGTCGAGATTGCGCGGCGGCGCTTCTGAGTTGGCGTAAGGCTGGCGTGATTTGGACGCGGTGGCAATATCGATGGGATCTTGTCGTAGCCAATCATGCGGGCTACTTCTTCTGCTAAATCCGCAGGAGTTAAAAGGTCTGAACGCCACGAAGGTGGATCAACAGTGAAAGTTTTCTCATCGACATCGCAGCCAATGACTCGTAGTACACGAGCGATTTCAGCAGGCGAAACTTCCAGACCCAAAACTTTCGAGATGTAGGCAGGGTCCAGTTTGATGACCGGCGCATATTTAGGTTCGCCGGCGACAACAGTTGCAACATGCTTTGCTGAACTATTCTCGGTTAAAAGTTGTACAAAGCGCGCAGATGCAAACTCAGCAAGAGACGGGTCAACACTGCGTTCGAGACGACGTGATGCTTCAGAAGAAAGCTTGTGGCGACGAGAGTTTTTGGCAATTAAAACTGGATCAAAGCGAACGGCTTCAAGAGCAATATCTGTCGTCGATTCCGAGATTTCAGAGGATTGACCACCCATAGTGCCGGCAAGAGCTAAAGGTTGCTTATCGTCACAGACCATTAGATCTTCTGAATCTAATTGGCGAACTTGGGCATCCAGAGTTGTAAATGATTGTGTTTTACCAGCACGCTTAATTGTGAGACCACCAGAGATCTTTGCTTTATCAAATGCGTGAAGTGGTTGACCGAGCTCGAGCATTACATAGTTTGTTACATCAACAACTAATGAGATGGAACGCATTCCCATTTTTTCAATACGTCGACGCATCCAGATTGGAGTCTTCGCGGATTGATCAAAATTAGAAAGCGTGCGCAGGTAGAAGACCGACGCCGTTGCAGGATCTTCAATTTTCGCGGTTACGCCTTTGCCGGTCTCTTCGAACTTTAAAGCGCGAAGTGAATCAACCGGATCTGTGAAGCTAAGACCAAGAGAACCTGCGACTTCTCGGGCAATACCGCGAATGCTCAAGGCATAACCACGATCAGGATTAACAGCCACGTCAAAAATGGTGTCGTTGATTTCAAGTACAGCTATCGCATCGGCGCCGATTTCAACTTCGCCTTCAGTAAAGACCATGATCCCTGAGTGGTCATCGCCCAATCCAAGTTCGCGTGATGAGCAGATCATCCCGTTAGAAGTTTTACCGTAAGTTTCGCGTGCACCAATCTTGAAATCGCCTGGCAGAACCGCACCTGGGAGTGCGGCAACGACAACGTCACCAACTACGAAGTTGGTCGCGCCGCAAATCACGTAACGGGTCTCTTTCTCACCGCAATCGAGTCCAACATAGCGAATTGGCTTCTTAAATTCTGTGATCTCTTCGATAGTTAAAACCTTGGCAAAGGTAAGTGGGCCCGTTAAATCTGAGCCAGCTTCAATGATTTCTTCAACTTCGAAACCAACACGGATAAGTCCGTTGGAAATTTCCTGAGCTGAAATGTTTGCAGGAATATCTACAAATTCACGGATCCAAGATAAAGGTGCGCGCATATTAGAGACCAACTCCGAACTGGCGCGTAAATCGAAGGTCGCCTTCGACGATATCGTGCATATCTGTAACGTTGTGGCGAACCATAAGTGTGCGCTCTAACCCCATACCGAATGCAAAGCCGCTATAAATATCTGTATCAATTCCGCAAGTGGCGAGAACCTTTGGATTTACCATTCCGCAACCGCCCCATTCGATCCATCGACCGTTGAAGAAGATATCTACTTCAGCGCTTGGCTCGGTAAACGGAAAGAATGAAGGACGTAAACGCGTTGTGACATCTGAGCCAAACATCGCCTGCGCAAAGTTATCGAGCGTTCCCTTGAGATGCGCCATCGTGATGCCTTTATCTACAACTAGCCCTTCAACCTGATGGAATACCGGGCTGTGAGTCGCATCTAGTTCATCGGCGCGGAAAGTACGGCCCGGACAAATCATGTAGATCGGAGGTTCTTGCTGGAGCATCGAGCGAATCTGCACTGGTGATGTTTGGGTACGAAGAACCATCCCTGATTCAACTGGCTCAATGTAGAAAGTATCTTGCATGGTGCGAGCAGGATGATCTGCAGGAATATTTAACGCATCAAAGTTGAGCCAACCAGATTCGAGTTCTGGACCTTCTTCAACCGCATATCCCTGCTCAATAAAGAAATCGCTGATCTCGTTCTTAATAATAGTAATTGGGTGCAACCCTCCGCGATGTGCGCGGTTTACCGGAAGAGTTATATCTACAACTTCTTCGAGCAGAACTTTTGCGTCGCGTTCGGCTTCCAACTTTTCAGTTGCTTTATCGAGTGATGCTGCAATAGCTGCCTTTGCTTCACCGATTAACTTGCCGGCGCTAGCTTTTTCTTCTGGTGCAAGTGATCCCAATCCGCGACTTGCGAGTGAGATCGGAGCCTTATCGCCGAGGTGGGACAGGCGGGCGGTCTTTAAAGAATCAAGGTCGCCCGCAGCTGCGAAGGCCGTTGCGGCATCGCTCACCCATTTTTCAATTTCTGCGGGGCTCATAGCGAAATCTTAACCTGTGACCTTTCCAAGATGCGGGATATTTGAACTTCGATGCGATTAAAGAGCGGCGAGATGGAACATCACGATTGAGGCTGCTGCAGAAAGGTTAAGACTTTCGGCGTTGCCTTTCATTGGGATATTTACCGCAACGACATCACCGCTAATTAAAGTATCGATGCCACGCGCCTCATTACCAAAGATTGCAACGCAATCGCCAACATTTTCAAGTTCTAGGAGTGATGTGGTGCCTTGAGCAGAGAGAGCTAATTTGGTCATCGATGGGAATTTTTCGGAGAGCGCTGCCAGAGTGATTCCGGAATACAGCGGGATGTGCCAGAGCGAACCTGCAGTTGCGCGAACCACTTTTGGTGAATACATATCAACGCTACCTGGCGAAGTAATGACTGCATCAATTCCCATCGCATCGGCGCTGCGCAGAATAGTTCCGGCATTTCCGGGATCTTGAATTTCATGTAGATAAATAAATTTTGAGTCTCCGCTTAACTTAAGATCGGAAAAATCATTTCGACCAATTTCGCAAACGCTCAGGATTCCCTGTGGCGTAATCGTTGAAGACATAGCGGCCATAACTGGCTCACTAACCAGGATCGTTTCGACGTTAGATGTATCTAGGCCAGCGGAATCGATACGCGACTGACCGCTTTCGGTAATGAAAAGTGTTTTGATTGTTGGTCCAGAAGTTGCAGCCAACGCTTCGCGGGCGCATTGCAAACCTTCAGCGATGAATTGACCGTGTTCTCCGCGCTCTTTATTGCCGCGGGATGAAATAAGAGCCTTCACCCGCGCGATATGCGGCGAGTGAAGGCTCTCAATCATTTAAACAGTTAGGCGCTGACTAGGTTCTTGCGAGCTAGATCAACAAGGGTTTTAAATGTTGCTGGATCATTTGTAGCGATGTCAGAAAGAACGCGACGATCAACTTCAACACCTGCAGCCTTTAGGCCTTGGATGAAACGGTTGTATGTCATTCCGTTTTCGCGGGCTGCAGCGTTAATGCGCTGAATCCATAGCTGGCGGAAATCACCCTTCTTATCTTTACGGTCGTTAAACGCGTAAACCATTGAGTGAGTGACTTGCTCTTTCGCCTTTGTGAAAAGACGGGAACGCTGACCGCGGTATCCGCTAGCGCGTTCAAGGGTTGTGCGACGCTTCTTAGCAGCGTGAACTCCACGTTTTACTCTCATTTAATTCACACTCCTTACTTAAGGCCAAGCATGCGCTTGGCTGTCATTGCGACGGTTGGCTTAGCTGCTTGTTCGGTACTCAAACGACGAGTAACGCGAGATGACTTACGCTCCAAAAGGTGGCGCTTGCCTGCACGCTCGTGCATGATCTTTCCTGAACCGGTTACGCGAAAAGTCTTCTTCGCGCCACTGTGGGTCTTCATCTTTGGCATTTATCTTCTCCTGTACTTCGTCGTCTTGAAAAACTTGAAAATCTAGAAAACTCTTTACTTCTCTTCTGTCGCCTCGAGCGCTGCCTTTTCCTTGGCTGCGCGCGCTGCCTTCTGCTCTGCAACCGCTTCAGTCTTCTTCTTCGTCGGTCCCAGCACCATCGTCATATTTCGACCCTCTTGCTTAGGGGCGAACTCAACAAAAGCAACTTCTGCAACATCTTCTGCAAGACGTTGTAACAATTTAAAACCAAGCTCGGGGCGAGTCTGTTCGCGTCCGCGGAACTTCATCGTGATCTTTACCTTGTCGCCACCCTTTAAGAACTTCACGATTGCGTTACGTTTAGTTTCGTAATCATGATTTTCAATCTTTGGTGTCAATCGCACTTCCTTCACCACAATGTGGGTCTGGTTCTGACGAGCTTCACGAGCCTTCTGGGCAATTTCGTACTTGTACTTGCCGAAGTACATGATTTTGCATACAGGTGGATTTGCTTCTGGCGCGATCTCAACGAGATCTAAACCAATTTCATCTGCCATCTGTAGCGCTACTTCGATATCTACAACTCCAACTTGATCACCGGTGTGGCCGATGAGACGAATTTGGGGTGTGCGGATACGGTCATTGATGCGCGGTTCAGTTGTGATTTGTGCTCCTTAGTTGGTTTGCTACTTTTTCAAACGCAATTCTTTTATGAACTTCGTTCAGTCGATTTTGACTTTAGTAGCCGCCGGTTTACCGCAGAAATCGCGCACCGCTAAGGAAAGAAAAACGCGCCCGTAAGGCGGCTTACTTTCGACAAACCAGCCAGCTCTAGAATCTAGGCCACGAAGGTGGGAGCGGTGAGCTCCTCTTGCAGTAGCCGTAGGCCACTGGTCTCCAGGCGTACTTTACCTTTAGGCGCCCATTGCGTGCAAACCGCCGTCTACATGCACGATTTCAGCGGTGGTTTTTGGGAACCAGTCAGATAACAGGGCCACAGCGGCCTGGGCCGCAGGCACTGGATCGGTGACATCCCATTCCAGTGGCGAGCGTTCATTCCAAACCTTCTCAAATTCATCAAAGCCCGGAATCGATTTAGCGGCCATGGTGCGAATTGGCCCTGCCGCAACCAAGTTAACGCGGATATTCTCGGCACCTAGATCGCGGGCCAAGTAACGTGAAGTTGATTCAAGCGCTGCCTTAGCAACGCCCATCCAGTCGTACTTTGGCCAGGCGACCGTGGCATCAAAATCAAGACCGACGACTGAACCGCCACCGTTAAATAACGGGCGCGCGGCCATCGTTAAAGATTTCAAGGAATATGCCGAAACGTGAACTGCGGTTGCAACATCTTCCCATGCGGTATTTAAAAAGTTTCCGCCCAGTGCTGCTTCTGGTGCGAAACCAATTGAGTGAACAACGCCATCTAGATGTGGGAAATGTTCCTTAACGCGATCTGCAAGTGCATCTAAGTGTTCTTGATTGGTGACATCGAGTTCAATGACTGGAGCAGGTTGCGGCAGGCGACCTGAGATACGAGTAGTCAAACTTATCACTCGACCGTATGAAGAGAGAAGAACATTTGCGCCTTCTTCTTGGGCGATCTTGGCGATATGAAAAGCGATGGAACCATCGGTTAGCACGCCGGTAACCAGAATGTTCTTACCTTGAAGAATTCCCATAATTAATGCCCCATTCCTAATCCACCGTCT
This sequence comes from Candidatus Planktophila sp., assembly GCA_034680185.1. Taxonomy (GTDB): domain Bacteria; phylum Actinomycetota; class Actinomycetes; order Nanopelagicales; family Nanopelagicaceae; genus Planktophila. Next base: position 11,395 of record JAXITH010000002.1, on the reverse strand, counting down.
ACTGGAATTAAAGCTCCTGTGATGTACGCGCTTGCAGGAGATGCGATAAAGCTAACGACCTTGGCAATTTCATCGGCAGAGCAGAAGCGACCAAGTGGTACCGATCCCGCAATTTCTGATCGACGTTTCTCATCAAGATCTGCGGTCATATCTGTTTCGACAAAACCCGGTGCAATCACATTTGCAGTGATTCCACGTGAACCAAGCTCGCGGGCAAATGAACGAGCCATTCCGAGAAGGCCAGATTTGCTTGCCGAGTAATTAACTTGACCAGCAGCGCCTACTCCCCCAACAACCGATCCAATAAATATAAGTCGTCCACGTTTTAACTTCAGTAACCCTTTTGTAGCCCGTCGCGCTACACGAAAAGCGCCAGTTAAGTTGGCGTTGATCACGCTTTCAAAATCTTCATCGGACATACGCATAACCAAACCATCTTTGGTGATTCCAGCGTTGGCGACGATGATTTCTGGTTGGCCCCATTGCGATTCGATTTCAGCAAAGGCGGCGTCAACGCTCTCTGATGATGTGACGTCCATCTGGACTGCGCTAAAACCGGCAGGTGCAGTACCGCTTCGATAAGTAACTACGACGTGATGGCCATCGGCTTGCAGGGACTGGGCGATCGCCAAACCGATTCCACGATTTCCGCCGGTGACTAGGGCTATCGTTTTTTCTTGATCGGACATATGACAAAACTTACCTTGCTACTTACGCGTAACTCGCCCTTTTCGGCGGGCGCGCCCCACTAATGCGCCTTACTCTTGGCATATGGCAATCATGCGAAAGTCCAGGAGCAAGGCAACGAGCAAAACTCCTGCGGTATATGACATCACCGCTGCCCCGGCTTCATTGACTCGAGATCAAGCAGGACGCCAACGTCGCTACTTCTATTCGATGATGATCCGCACTTTTTGTTTCATTCTTACCGTAGTTCTGCCAAGTCCTTACCGCTGGTTTGCGCTATTGGGTGCCGTAACGCTTCCTTACTTCGCAGTTGTAATTGCCAACGCCGGACGCGAGAGCTTTGCTCCCGGTTCTGGTCTGGTAACAGATAAAGCAAAATCAATCGAATAAGGCTTCGCTAGACTCATTTCATGGCCTTCCAGCGCTCTTCAATTAAAGAGCCTAAAGCAATTCTTAAATCTGCCATCGCTCTGCTCTTAATAGCCGGATGTCTTTGGGCCAGTCAGTGGCAATTTCAACGGGGAATAGATCGACAAGATCGCAACCAAGCGATTGAATATCAATTAGAACTTGCAACCGTTGAATTAGAGGATATCGATCGCGACTTCGCTAACTTTGAATGGCGGACTGTGAGCGCAAGCGGTTCTTTCGATTCGACAAAACAGATTTTGCTTAAGAACAGATACTTTGAAGGCGTATATGGCTACGAGGTGCTTACGCGCTTTACCGCAGATGATGGGCGTTCTTTCTGGGTCGATCGCGGGTGGGTAAAGGCTGGCAAAGATGCAACAACCGCCCCTGAAGTTACTGCGCCACCGATAGGCCAAGTTTCAATCACAGCCCGCTTGCGACTAGATCGTTCGCTTCCGCAGGGTGCGTTCTTTGCCTTGCCGGAAAGTGGCGGAGGAATGATTTCAAAGTTAAACGCCCAAGCCGACTCGAACTCTGAAGGGTTTTACTTAGATTTACTTAGCGGCTCAGTCCCATCGCTTGCTCCAAAAGTTGCAGCGCAACTCCCTGAGTTAAGTGATGGTCCACATCTTGCTTATTCGCTGCAATGGATCTTCTTTGCAGGGCTGATTATTTACGGACGGATATTAATTCGACGTGGTCAGATCTTGACGAGCAAAGAGCTCTGAGTAAAGCCCGCCATTTAAAACAAGTTCTTCATGTTTTCCGCGTTCGGCTATCGAACCGCTTTCTAGAACAATGATCTGATCCGCGTTCATAACTGTGCTCAAACGATGGGCGATCACAATGCTTGTTCGACCTTGTAGCGCTTGCGCCAGGGCTCGCTGCACGAGTTCTTCATTCTCAGAATCCAAGTGAGCGGTCGCCTCATCGAGAATTACGATGCTTGGTGATTTCAAAAGTAAGCGAGCGATTGCTAAGCGTTGCTTTTCGCCACCAGATAATCGGTGGCCACGTTCGCCAACCATCGTTTCTAGACCATTTGGTAGAGATGAAACCAAATCCCAGATCTGCGCTGCTTCGCATGCAGCCTGCATATCTTCAAGAGTTGCATCGCTCTTGGCATAGCGCAGGTTTGATGTGATGGTGTCGTGGAAGAGATGTGAATCCTGCATCACGACGCCAATAGAACCGCGCAGAGAGTCGAGGGTGAAGTTGCGAATATCTTCTCCATCAATGGAGATTGCACCTCCGGTGACGTCATAAAGTCGTGGCAGAAGTGCGCTGATCGTTGTCTTTCCAGCACCTGATGGACCAACGAGCGCTGTCACCGTTCCTGGTTTCACATCGAAACTGATTCCTTTAAGAATCTCTTCTGCATCTTTAACTTCAGGAAGTGATGCCGATTCCAGCGAAGCAAGTGATATTTCTTGCGCTTTCGGATATGTGAAACGAACATCTGTGAATGCAATTGAAGGAGTCTTGCTCTTTATCTCAATCGGCTTAGCAACTTCTTTCACCATTGGCTCAAGATCTAGTACTTCAAATACTCGCTCGAAGGAGACTAAGGCGCCCATTACATCTACGCGTACCGTTGCAAGTGCAACAAGTGGACCATATAGGCGGGCAAGCAAGGTTGTGATTGCGATAAGACTTCCAACAGTTATCGCACCGTCGATTGCTAGGTGCCCCCCGATTCCGTATGCGATCGCCGTGGCAAGGGCGGCGATACTTATAAGTGCGATAAAGAAGAAGGTGTTGAGCATCGCCATAGAAATGCCGATGTCGGCTACTTTGCGCGCCTTAGTTTTAAAAACTTTAGATTCCTGATTCAAATCACCATAGAGCTTTACCAGGAGCGCACCCGATACATTAAAACGTTCAGTCATGGTTGATGACATTTCGGCGTTCATCTCAAAAGATTCACGTGTGTAGCCCTGAAGACGGGCACCGATCCATTTAGTTGGCGCAAGGAAGATGGGCAGCAAAAGCAGCGATGCCACGGTGATCTGCCAGCTGAGCGCAAGCATGGTGCCAACAACCAAGACCAGAGTTAAAACATTGCTGATAATCCCAGAGAAGGTAGATGTGAAAGCGCGCTGGGCGCCAATAACATCCGAGTTGATTCGAGAAATTAAAGCGCCGGTCTGGGTGCGAGTGAAGAATGCGATCGATTGTTCTTGAACATGGCGAAAGACTTGCGAACGAAGGTCGTAGATCAACCCTTCACCGATCTTCGCCGATATCCAACGCACAACGATATTTACGATGGCGCTTGCGATAGCCAGAAGTGCGACAGCTACGGCCATCGTTGTAACAACGCCGCGATCTTTAGGAATTACACCGTTATCGATTAGTTCGCGAAGTAATAGCGGAGTAGCAATTGTCAGTACCGCATCAGCGACTAAACAGATTAGAAAGAGGGCGAATACTGATTTATAAGGAATCGCATAGGCGAAGATTCTCTTAAGGGTGCCTGGCTTTAACTTGGCATGCTTTACCGATTGATCAGAACTTAAGGTGCGAAGGGCCATCCAGCCAGCATGCATTGACATAAAGTGCTTCCGATCAATTAAAAAGTCTGTTTAAAGCAAATTGGATCAAACAGTGAAACCGAGGGCGCGCAATTGTTCGCGACCGTCGTCAGTGATCTTATCTGGACCCCATGGTGGCATCCATACCCAGTTGATTTTTACATCAGAGGTGTGAGGAGCAAGGGCTTGTCGAGTCTGATCTTCGATTACATCCTGCAAAGGGCAAGCAGCAGATGTGAGAGTCATATTCAATACCGCGATGTTGTTGTCATCAACCATTACATCGTAGATAAGCCCTAGATCAACTACGTTAATTCCGAGTTCAGGATCTACTACATCCTTCATCGCCTCGGTTACATCATCAATCGTTGCAGTCATCGCTTATCTCCGTTTTTCATCGCTTGCCTATAGAAGTGGATCTTACTAGCCCAAAACATTTAACTTTCACTTGGCTTGCGCCTGAACGCTGGCATCTTTAAATGCCATCCATCCCAGAAGGGCACATTTAATACGCGCGGGATATTTTGAGACACCGGCCAGAGCAACGGCATCTTCTAGCAGCTCTTCATTGCCGGTTACCGTTCCCTTGCTCTGCATGAGAGCGACAAACTCATCGTAGATTTCATACGCCTGCACAATATTCTTGCCAATCAATAGGTCGGTCAGAATAGAAACACTTGCTTGCGAAATTGAGCAGCCAACGCCATCCCAAGTAATTGCAGATACAACGCCATCTTTAATGGTGATATTTAGATCGATCTCATCGCCACAAGATGGATTAACGTGATGAACCTGTGCATCGTAAGTAGCCGAGAGCTTCTTATTCTGCGGATTCTTATAGTGATCCAGGATCACTTCCTGATAAAGGTTATCGAGTTGCATTAGCCAAAGTATTTCTGTGCGGCGAGAATGGATGTGCAGAGCTGATCGACATCTTCGAGAGTGTTATAGAGATAGAAGCTAGCGCGCGTAGTTGCTGGTACGCCCATCTTGCGAGTTAGCGGCCAAGCGCAGTGATGTCCGGTGCGAACTGCGATACCTGCATCATCTAAGAATTGGCCCAAGTCATGCGGGTGTATTTCACCGAGGGTAAAGGAGACTGCTCCCCCACGTAGCTTTGTATCTAGAGGTCCGATGACGCGAAGTGAATCTACTGCACTTAATTTTTCAAGGGCATACTTAGTTAACTCAATCTCATGTTGATGAATTGCGGACATGCCAATCTTTGTTAGGTAGTTAAGCCCTTGGCCCAACCCAACGATCTGCGCCATATTCGGAACACCTGGTTCAAATTTGCGTGGGGCTGGCGCCCAAGTCGCTTCGGTCATAGTGACTGATTCGATCATTGATCCACCAAATAAAAATGGTGGTAGTTCGGCAAGAAGAGTAGCTCGACCCCAGAGGACTCCTACTCCAGTTGGACCAACAGCTTTATGGCCAGAGAAAGCTAAGAAATCAATATTCAAATCCACGACATTAACTGGCATATGTGGAACTGACTGGCAAGCGTCGAGGATGAATATCGCTCCAACTTCGTGAGTTCGCTTAACTAAATCTTCAAGTGGATTAATAGTTCCAAGCACATTTGATTGGTGCGTAAGCGCAACGATCTTTGTCTTTGAGGTGATTATCGATTTGATATTGGAAAGATCAAGGCGTCCTTCTGGCGTTACTTCAAACCATTTCAGAACCGCGCCTGTGCGCGCTGCGAGCTGTTGCCATGGAATCAGATTTGCATGGTGTTCCATCTCCGAGACAACGATTTCATCGCCGGCAGATAAATGAAATCTATTTCCAATAGGTGCAGATCCAATGGAGTAAGCCAACAGGTTAAGGGCCTCAGTGGAACTCTTGGTGAAAACTATCTCGTCTTCCTGGCCACCTAGAAAGTCAGCAACAGTTCTGCGCGCAGATTCAATCGCCTCAGTTGCTTCTTCTGCAAGTTGATGAGCACCACGATGAGCGGCGGCGTTATGCAAGCGATAGAAAGCGCTCTCTGCCTCGATTACCGAATTTGGTTTCTGGCTTGTAGCGCCGCTATCTAAATAAACCAGCCGCTTTCCGTCGCGAATCTTGCGATCAAAGATCGGAAAATCCGCGCGGATTGCGACTGCATCAAATGACATGAAATTTAGTAAGTGCGTCGTTACGCAGTTACGTACTCCGCGTAGCCATTTGCTTCAAGCTTTTCAGCAAGTTCTGGTCCACCTTGTTCGACGATCTTGCCGTTTGCAAATACGTGAACGAAATCTGGCTTGATGTAGCGAAGAATTCGGGTGTAGTGAGTAATGAGAAGTACTCCGAGGTCGTTTGCTTCCTTGGCGCGGTTTACTCCTTCAGAAACGATGCGAAGCGCATCGACATCTAGCCCTGAATCTGTTTCATCAAGGATCGCCATCTTTGGCTTGAGTAGTTCAAGCTGCATGATTTCGTGGCGCTTCTTTTCTCCACCAGAGAAGCCTTCGTTAACGTTACGCTGGGCAAATGATGGATCCATACTCAAAGCTTCCATCGCATCTTTAACTTCGCCAACCCAAGTACGTAGCTTTGGTGCTTCACCGCGCAGAGCAGTTGCTGCTGTGCGAAGGAAGTTGGAGACAGATACGCCAGGTACTTCTACTGGATACTGCATTGCCAAGAAGAGCCCAGCTTTAGCGCGCTCATCTACTGTCATCTCGAGAACATCTGCGCCATCGAGAGTTACGGTGCCACCGGTAATTGTGTACTTAGGATGACCAGCTATTGAGTATGCGAGAGTTGATTTACCTGATCCATTTGGGCCCATGATGGCGTGGGTTTCGCCTGACTTGATAGTGAGGTCAACGCCTTTAAGAATTTCTACTGAACCGTTCTCGGTTTCAACAGAGACTTTAAGTCCGCGGATTTCTAGAGTGCTCATCAACTTTCCTCGCTACGCATCTACCGTGACGGAGTCTCCGTCAACGCTTACTGAATAAGTTTTGATTGGTGCAACTGCAGGAGGCGTAAGCGCCTCCCCCGTGCGTAGATCAAATTCTGCGCCGTGAAGCCAGCATTCGATCTTGAAATCGGTGACATCGCCTTCAGACAGTGATGCATCTGAATGTGAACATGTGTCGTCAACAGCGAATACTTCATCGCCAACGCGGGCAACGCAGATAGAGCGACCATCTTTTTCGATCTTGATCGCTTTTCCAGTTGTTAGTTCGCTGAGTTTTAGATCGCTCATTTACTCACCAGCCTTGGCAAGTTCGCCATCAATGCGATCCATTAAGCGATTTTCAATCTCTTCAACACCGATTTCGGAGACGATCTCATTGAAGAAGCCGCGCACGACTAGACGTCGAGCATCAGCGGCATTGATACCGCGTGACATCAAATAGAAGAGTTGTTCATCGTCGAAGCGACCGGTGGTGCTGGCGTGGCCGGCTCCAACGATCTCGCCAGTTTCAATCTCCAAGTTCGGAACTGAATCTGCCCGCGCGCCATCGGTTAATAAGAGGTTGCGGTTCAACTCGTAAGTATCGGTGCCTTCTGCAGCGGCACGGATAAAGACATCGCCGATCCAGACTGTGTGTGCTTGATCGCCGGCAAGTGCGCCTTTGTAGTTAACGCGAGATTTAGCGTTCGGGACCTTGTGGTCAACAAACATGCGGTGTTCGAAGAATTGACCAGATGTTGCAAAGTAAACCCCAAGAAGTTCACAGGATGCACCAGGTGCGATGAAATCAACCGTTGGAAGCAAGCGAACAAGTGAGCCGCCCACGGTTACAACGATTGATTTGAAAGTTGCATCACGATCAACGATTGCATGATGGCGACCAGAATGAATTGTCTTTCCATCCCACTCTTGCAGTGAAACCAAAGTCAGATTTGCACCAGGGGCAACTGAGATTTCAACATCCTCTGCTAAGTGAGTATCGCCAGAGTTCTCGATGATCACCGTTGCTTTAGCGTGGTTTTCGACGCGGATTTGTACGCGAGAAAGTTCGGCCGAATCTGTTGCACCTGTGCTGCGGTTTAGAAATATTGGAGCCGCAACTTCGGTATTCGCCTTGATAGTTAGAACGGCTACATCTTTTGCGTTTTCGCGAATGCGACCAACGATTGCATCATCGCTCTCGGTAAGTGGAGCCGCGAGTTCGCGTGAGATTCTTTCGAAACTCACACCCGTTGCAGCAGCACCCTTTAACGAAAGTGAGTTGCGATCTGCAATAACCGCAGTGCCGTCGTGAAGTCCGCCTAAACGCTTTAACGGAGTAAAGCGCCAAGCTTCTTCGCGCCCAGTTGGCGTTAAGTAGTTAGTGGTAAGCGTTGACATTAACCGACAGCACCTTCCATCTGGAGTTCAATTAGACGGTTTAGCTCAAGTGCATATTCCATTGGAAGTTCGCGTGCGATTGGTTCGATAAATCCGCGAACGATCATCGCCATCGCTTCGTCTTCAGTTAAGCCACGTGACATTAAGTAGAAGAGTTGATCATCGCTGACCTTGGAAACGGTTGCTTCGTGGCCCATGGAAACATCATCTTCACGGATATCTACATATGGATATGTGTCAGAACGTGAAATCGTGTCAACCAATAGCGCATCGCACTTGACTGTGCTCTTTGAGTGATGTGCGCCTTCTTGTACCTGTACGAGACCGCGGTATGAAGTACGTCCACCACCGCGAGCTACAGATTTAGAGATAACTGATGAAGATGTGTAAGGAGCTGCGTGAACCATCTTTGCACCAGAATCTTGATGCTGTCCAGCACCGGCGAATGCAAGTGAAAGTGTTTCGCCCTTGGCATGTGGACCCATCAACATAACCGCTGGGTACTTCATGGTTACCTTGGAGCCGATATTGCCATCGACCCATTCCATGGTTGCACCTTCAGCGCATGTTGCGCGCTTTGTTACCAAGTTATAAACGTTGTTAGACCAGTTTTGAATCGTTGTGTAACGAACACGTGCGCCCTTTTTCACAATAATCTCAACTACAGCAGAGTGCAGCGAGTCAGATTTGTAGATTGGCGCCGTGCAACCTTCTACATAGTGAATGTAGGAATCTTCATCTGCGATGATCAAAGTACGTTCGAACTGGCCCATATTTTCAGTATTGATACGGAAGTAAGCCTGCAACGGGATATCTACGTGAACGCCCTTTGGTACGTAGATAAATGAGCCGCCTGACCAAACTGAAGTGTTGAGCGCAGCAAACTTGTTGTCGCCAACTGGGATAACAGAGCCGAAATACTCTTTAAATAGTTCTGGGTGCTGCTTTAGGCCGCTATCGGTATCTAGGAAGATTACGCCTTGCGCTTCTAGATCTTCACGGATTGAGTGATAAACAACTTCAGATTCGTATTGAGCGGCAACGCCTGAAACCAAGCGTTGCTTTTCGGCTTCTGGAATTCCTAAGCGATCGTAAGTATTTTTAATTTCTTCTGGAAGATCGTCCCAAGTCGCAGCCTGCTTCTCGGTTGAACGCACGAAGTATTTAATGGTGTCGAAGAAGATTCCAGAAAGATCTGAACCCCAAGATGGCATCGGCTTCTTCTCGAAAAGTGACAAGCCCTTAAGGCGTAGATCTAACATCCATTGTGGCTCATCCTTTTTGGCAGAGATATCGCGCACGACATCTTCGTTAATGCCACGTTTGGAATTTGCGCCAGCATCGTTGCCATCTGACCAACCGTATTCGTAGTTGCCGAGACCATCGAGCTCTGGATGTGCTGTTGTCATTTTTGCGCCTTTCGGGCTGTTGGTTGTGTGATCGCTTGAGGAATATATGTTGTGCAAACACCATCACCGTGGGCGATGGTGGCTAAACGTTGCACGTGAGTACCGAGCAAATTAGAGAGCGCTTCTGTTTCGGCTTCGCATAACTGCGGAAATTCGGCGGCGACGTGAGCAATCGGACAGTGATGCTGACAAAGTTCTTCACCTGTGCCGCGTGGCCCAACACTTGCGGCATAGCCTTGTTCGGTTAAGAAGTCGGCGAGCGCGGCAACTTTATTGTTGCTCTTCGAGATTGAGCTTGCTGCTTTTCGGGAAATATCATCAGCGCGAGATTGGGCAAAAGCGTTTACTAAATGCTCCCCTGATTGCGCTGACATAAATTTAAGCGCTGCAACCGCTAAATCGTCATAAGAATGTTCAAACTTTTCTCGACCGTTATCGGTCATAACAAATACTTTGGATGGGCGACCGCGCCCGCGCGAAGGTGCGATACGTGGATCGCGCGCTTCGAGGATTCCATCTGCTACCAAGAGATCAAGGTGACGGCGGATACCGGCCGGCGTTAGGCCCAAACGTTCACCGAGAGCTACCGCAGAAGATGGACCGTTTTCCAGGATTGAGCGAGCGACGGCATCACGGGTGGGGAGGTCATCTGCGACCACCACATCAGCGCGCTCTTTTATTTTCACAACACTATTGTGTCTTAATTCATGGCATCTTGCCAGTTATACGCGGGCGATATGGAGCGCGGCCTAGCCCCCACGGTCATAGGCTAGGTCCATGAAGTTGCGCAGATTCCTTTACGGCGCCTTGCTTACCTTGCAGGCGGGTTTGGTACTTACAGGTGGCGCGGTTCGAATTACCGGCTCAGGGCTTGGCTGTCCGACCTGGCCCGAGTGCACACCTGGTTCGTATACGCCGGTACCGCATCAAGCTGAAGGACAGCTGCACGCGTGGATCGAATTCGGCAATCGCTTACTTACCTTTGCACTCGTTGCAGTATCTATCGCCGTTTTAGCCCACGTTCTATACAAGGCTCGACGCGATCTGCGCACGTTGGCTTTAGGGCAACTTCTTGGAATTCTCGGACAGGGTGTGCTCGGCGGAATTACCGTTCTGACCGATCTTCATCCACTTCCTGTTGCTGGCCATCTCTTGCTGTCAATCATTCTTATCGCAGGAGCTGCCTCTCTGTATTCGCGGAGAGAGTTTGTAGCTGTACCGCGCACCGATTTAGAACCTCTGACTAAGCGCATCTCACAAATGCATATTGCGCTCACCTTTGTAGTAATCGTTCTCGGCACAGTGGTCACAGGTTCTGGTCCACATGCAGGTGATGAGAAAGCACAGCGATTCGGCTTCGATATTCGCACTGTTGCCTGGCTACATGCCGACGTGGTTATCGCACTCCTCGGGCTAACCGCTGCTTTCTATATCTTGGTTAGAAGCGATAAGGAGTTATTGCGTCGTCTGACTGTTTTCACGGTGATTGCGCTCGCCCAAGGCGCGATCGGATATATCCAATACTTCACTGGGATTCCTGAAATACTTGTGGCTGCCCATCTTCTTGGAGCAACTCTCGTATGGATCGCAGCGTGGCGAATCCGCATTACCGTTACAAAAACTTTAGCCGTCGAGTAATTTAAAAAGTAAACATAAAAATAAAAATCATAAAAAGGGATGGATATGAAGAACTGGACTGAGTTAGATGATCGCGCTGTTGCAATCGCCCGCGCCCTCGCCATGGATGCAGTTCAAAAGGCTGGCCATGGCCATCCCGGAACAGCGATGTCACTTGCCCCAGTTGCCTACAACCTCTTTCAAAACCATTTAATTCATGATCCAGCAGATCCAAATTGGCTTGGGCGCGATCGCTTTGTACTCTCATGTGGCCACTCATCTCTTACCTTGTATATCCAGCTTTTCTTTAGCGGTTATGGGTTAGAACTTGATGATCTAAAGGCTTTCCGTACTTGGAACTCGTTAACACCTGGCCATCCGGAATACGGTCACACTGCAGGCGTTGAAATGACGACAGGCCCATTGGGAGCAGGAGT
>JAXITH010000001.1:0-20439 GCA_034680185.1 Candidatus Planktophila sp. | reverse complement strand
GAGTTAAGCAGAAAATGTCCGAAAAGTGAATACTGGACGGTAGCAAAAGGGGTGATTTAACGCCCGCAGTTAAATCGTTATCGGGGCGTTATCGAGGTGTTACTTGTCGGCGCGTGGATCTAGCGCATCGCGCAGAGCATCGCCGACCAGGTTAAAGGCCAAGACCACGATGACTAGGGATGCCGCTGTTATAAGGAAGAAGCTTGGCATCACTGTTACGAAGCGCGTTGCATTGGAGAGCAAAATTCCCCATGTTGAAGCCGGTGGCTGAACGCCAAGGCCCAAGAATGAGAAGACTGCTTCTGATGCGAGGTAGCCCGGCAGAGACAGAGAAACTACAACGATTACCGGTGCCCAAAGATTTGGAACAAGTTCTTTCAAAATAATGCGGCGGCGTGATGCGCCCATCGCTTGTGCCGCGGTTACGAATTCGCGTTCGCGAAGAGAGAGAACCTGTGAACGGATAAGACGTGAAAATCCTGGCCAGCCAAAGAAAGATAAGAAGAGAATCAAGAACAAGATGCGAGCGCCATTACCTTCTGCAATGCCAGTCTTTTCGATGCGATCAACCATTGGCTCGCTCAGTGCAACGATCATAAAGAAGGCAGGGAATGCGAGAAGGAAGTCGGTGAAGCGACCGAGATAACCATCGACGCGACCACGGAAATAACCACCCACGATTCCGACGAAGAAACCAATCGTTAGCGCGGTTACTGTTGTGAAAATTGCAACCATGAACGAGATTCGTGAGCCGTAGAGAAGTTGGGCCAAAAGATCGCGACCAGTGCCTGGGATAACGCCCAGTGGATGCTCTCTGCTAAATCCAGCGAGATCACCCGTTGGAATACCACTGCTATTTAAGCCTTCTAGATTTAGATCATCGGGGTTGATACCCAAGATGCGACAAACGATTGGCGCAAATAGGGACATACTCAGCAAGAAGATACTGATCCCAGCTGCTGCCATACCTACTTTGTTGCGCTTAAAGCGGCTCCATGCGATCTGGCGCGGACTGCGTCCAGCGATCGCAGTGCCAGCACTCGTTGGAGCGTCAACTTCTGAGTTAACTTCTGAGTTGAGAGACATGCGGGCTACTCTATACTTACGAGTACGAAATAGTCACCTACGTAACAAAATTACTTCTGGAGGACCCATGTTCAACCGTAACTCTTCAAGCCTTGGTTCTAAATTCACAATCGCGGGCAGCACGCTAGCCCTAGCGCTCACCCTCACCGCATGCGGTGGCTCAGATGAAGCAGCTCAAGTCGATGACCAAACACTTGTAACTACCGTTGAAGAGACAGCGCAAGCATCTGGCGGATTCGATGCACCGGTTGTAACTCCAGACAAGGTCAGCTACACACTTTCATCACCTGCAAGTTTCACACCAGGAAAATTCGCATCAGGAATGCTTCCTGATCAGAAGAACGAACGCTTTAACGTAACTGTTGAAAACGGGTCTGCTGCAGATCTTGATTTGGCAACTCTGATCGTTAAGGGTTCAACTACAACTGGTGCTTGCGTAGATATCTTTGATGGCGATAACCAGATGGAAGGCGCACCAATTACGCCTCTCGCAGCTGGCGCATCTGCAAAGTTCTCATGGGGACTTTCTTGCCCAGGCAAGAGCGGCGAAGATATTTCAGTAGTTCTTTCAAATGGCACAGTAAATGTCATTGAAGTAACTGGAAAGCTCGCTTAACTCTTTACTCTTGCAATTTTTTCGCGCTTAAGAAGTGCGAAGAATGGAATAGGCAGCAATACACCGACTGCCATCAGCACTACCCAGAGCTGCTCTAAATGAGCTCCGATCATCAACCCTGCAATCGCAGGTCCTGCGATGCCGGAGATTCCCCATTGCAAACTCATCAACGCACTTGCGCGCCCGCGAATATGTTCTGGAGTTAACTCTTGCATCAACGCAGGACTGGTTGGTGCATGAACCATTTCACCGAATGCAAAGATTAATTGGCTAAGGCAAAGTGCGATGCCGGCCATGAACATAGATAGGTATGGCGAAACGCCAACTGCCAACCAAGAAAGCGCCCAGATGATTGCAACTGAAATTAGCGCGGTGTATTTGGAATGGTTTTCTATTAATCGAAGTACCAAAGGTTGAAAGGCGACGATGGCAAAGGTATTTACGCCAAATATGATGCCGAGCCAATTGGGCGCTAAATCTAAATACTGCGTGGCATAGATCGGAAGACCTGATTGCAAAGGTCCATAGCCAAAGGTTAAAAGGATAATTCCGCCGAAAGTGAGTATAGAAAGTTCGCGGATTTTAAAGAGCTCGCGATAGCTGCCCTTTTCTGGCTCGTGCTCTTTGGCTACATATTTACCGGCATGAGGAGTGTTTAGCCCCCAAACGAAGAAGAGAAATACCAAATAGGTAGCGCCATCTAGCCAATACATAATTTGGTAAGAAAGAATTGAATTCTCGCGAATCAAAAGTGATGAGATAAATCCGCCAACGCCCAAACCCAAATTCATCAACATAAAGTTAAAGCCGAAAATTTTTGGACGATCTTCTTCTGGAGTAACTCTCGTCAAAATTACCGTTTGTGATGGCCAAACGCATTGACCGCCAAATGCGAATAGAGTCATTGCGATAAATGCGTGGGTATGGGTTGTCACATGAGCAAAAGAAATTGCCGAGATGCCGGAGATAACCAATCCGACAACCATCACGATCTTTGGACCAATGCGATCGACAAGTGCGCCTAGCGGTGCCGTGCAGGCGATTCCGAAGAAAGCGCCCCAGGCCATTAATAGCCCACCGAAAGATGTTGTAAATCCGCGCATATCGTGGAGATAGACCATCAATAGCGAAAGGGTCATGCCGCGACCGATGGCGCTAAGAGCAATTCCTGCAACGATGCGACGTGAATGCGGATTTAAAAGTGATGTGAACTCTTTAAAGGGCATCTTTGAGGCGAGCATTGGCGCAGTCTATATCTGAGACAATAACGCTTGTGTCCACGCCAAACGATAAGAAATTCTCATTTGAGATAAAGAAGAGCGCCGAAAATTCATTGGCGCGCGTTGGCACAATTTCGACTCCACATGGAGATATTCAAACTCCCGCATTTATTCCGGTTGGCACAAAGGCAACGGTTAAATCGGTACTTCCTGGTGCAATGAAAGATCTGGGATCACAAGCTTTATTGGCCAACGCATATCACCTCTACTTGCAACCCGGTCCAGATGTTTTAGATGAGGCTGGCGGACTCGCTAAATTTATGAATTGGCCCGGCCCAACCTTTACCGATAGCGGCGGGTTTCAAGTACTTTCGCTCGGAGTTGGATTTAAAAAAGTACTAGCGATGGATGCCAAGACTTTCCGATCTGATCAAGTTATCGCCGGCAATAAAGAACGCTTGGCACATGTTGATGATGATGGAGTTACCTTTAAATCACACCTAGATGGTTCCATGCATCGCTTTAGCGCTGAAGTTTCGATGCAGATACAACACAAGATTGGCGCTGACATCATCTTCGCTTTCGATGAGTGCACAACTTTGCACAACACTCGCCCGTATCAAGAGCTCGCCATGGAGCGCACATACGACTGGGCGATCCGCTGCTTAGATGAACATAAACGCCTTACCGATGTTCGTAGCGATAAGCCATACCAAGCTTTGTTCGGCGTAATTCAAGGTGCGCAATATGAAGATCTGCGAAAGAAAGCGGCACACGATTTAGGAACAATGTCATCTTCGGGTATTGAATTCGATGGATTCGGTATCGGCGGCGCCCTCGATAAAGGCTCACTCGGCACAATCGTGGGTTGGGTAAATAGCACTCTGCCAGAAAATAAACCAAAACATCTACTTGGAATTGGTGCACCTGAAGATCTATTTGTTGGCGTTGAAAATGGCGTTGATACCTTCGACTGTGTTTTGGCATCACGTATCGCACGTTCTAGCGCGGTCTACACGATGCAGGGACGTTTCAACGTCGCCAATGCGCCGTATGTTCGCGACTTCAATCCGATCGATGACGAGTGCGATTGCTTTACTTGCACCAATTTCACACGCGCATACTTGTGCCACTTATTCCGCGGCAAAGAAATGGTTGCAGCCACTCTTGCCACAATCCATAACGAAAGATTTATTGTGCGCTTAGTCGATCAGATGCGCCAAGCGCTTTTAGATGGAAACTTTATGGATATGAAGGAAGAGTTCTTGGGGCGTTACAAGCACCGCTCAGGACAGTCTCGCGACTAGCGAATTTAATTAACTATCTTTTAAATCTTTTAGTACGTCGGCCGCTGCACCAACTGGGCTCCAGCCGCCAGGGATTAAATCTTCAGCTTCTGCCGGTCCCCAACTTCCGCCTTCGTAAGTTATTGCCGGATTTGGATTCTTTAATAAATCTTCCAAAATCTGCCATGAGGCGAGCACCGCATCGATGCGAGTAAAGCGGAAGTGATCGCCCAACATCGCTGCACGTAGTAAACGCTCATAAGGTCCTTGGCGATCACCGAATTCGGCGACGAATTCCACAGAGAGATCAACGGTTTCAGTAACTAACTTGGTTCCGGGTTTCTTAGCCTGCAGTGAAATATCCACGCCGTCGTGCACACCTAATCTAAAGCGAACCTGATTTGCCGCAGATTTACCGAAGAGCGCACGTGGTGGTTGCTTAAATTCCACGATAACTTCGAGCACCGTCTCTGGCATTTTCTTGCCAGTGCGCAGATAAATCGGAACACCTGCCCAACGCCAGTTATCAATAAATAACTTCATTGCGACAAAGGTTTCAGTATCTGAGTCTTGCGCAACCCCGGCTTCATCTAGGTAGCCTTCGAACTGTCCGCGCACAACATCGGTCTTATTGATATCGCGGATAGCAGATAAGACCTTGATCTTCTCGTTCTGCATCGCTTCAGAGCCCATATCAATTGGTGGCTCCATGGTTAACATTGTTAAGACTTGCAGGATGTGGTTTTGAAGCACGTCGCGAGTTGCACCGACTGCGTCATAGAACTTGCCACGACCATCGATGCCAAAGCTTTCTGCCATGGTGATTTGAATATTTGAAACGTAGTTACGGTTCCAAACTGGCTCAAAGAGAGTGTTGGCAAAGCGAAATACCAGAAGATCTTCTACCGATTCTTTACCAAGATAATGATCGATACGGAAAATTTGTTCTTCCGGAAGCAACTTCTTAATTGAGGCATCGAGGGCTTTGGCACTTTCTAGATCGCGACCGAAAGGTTTTTCCACAACGACTCTGGCGTGGCGTGTTAAACCTACGGCGGCAAGTGATTCAGTGATCTGAGCAAAATATTCAGGTGCAATCGCCAGATATATAACTGGAAGTTTGAAATCTTTTAAGGCGCGGGCTAGTGCAACAAAAGTTTCAGGATCTGCATAATCGCCAACGATTAACTGCATCTCCCCCAAGAGCTTGGCCAGAGCAAACTCATCAACGTCTGGTTTGCGTGTACGCACCGCAGCTTCAACATTTTCCTTGAAGACTGCTTGGGTCCACTTTGAGGATGCGACGCCAAAGACCTGTAGATCAAGCTCGCCGAGCTCTTGTAGGTCATAGAGCGCTGGAAATAACTTCTTCTTTGCGAGATCTCCGGTTGCGCCGAAAAGTACTAATACATCTGCGCGCATCGTTATGAGTTCTTAGGTTTTTCGTTATGCCCGCCGAATTTGTAACGCATCGCGCTCAAGACGCGGTTAGCGAATTCGTCGTTGTTACGGGATGCAAAACGTGAATAAAGTGATGCGCTAAGTACGTGGGCAGGAATACCGGCTTCAATTGCCGCTTGAACTGTCCAACGTCCTTCACCGCTATCGCTGACTTCGGTTGAATACTCTTTGAGATCTTCTGATTCATTAAGCGCTTGCGCAGTTAGATCAAGTAACCAAGAAGCAACCACGCTACCGCGACGCCAGACTTCGGTGATCTGTGGGATATCTAAATCATAAGCTGGAGTCATCTCATCGGCTGCTTCAAAGATCGCTAGCCCTTCAGCGAAAGCCGCCATCATTCCGTACTCAATTCCATTGTGAATCATCTTTACGAAATGGCCAGCACCTACTGGACCGCAATGCAGGTATCCATATTCGGCTTGATCTGGCGTGCCGGTTTTGCCAGGTGTACGTTCGGCCGCTTCGATCCCTGGAGCAAGCGCTTTAAAGATCGGATCTAGTGATTCAACAACGGATTTATCTCCACCGATCATCAAGCTATATCCACGTTCTAAACCGTAAACACCTCCAGATGTTCCAACATCAACAAAGTTTATTCCTTTTGCCTTCAGTAGTTCGGCGTTCTTTAGATCGTTCTTGTAATAACTATTTCCGCCATCGATGATCGTGTCGCCCGCGCTTAAATGCTGGGCAACTTCGGCAATCGTTGAATCTGTAACAGACGCTGGAACCATTACCCAAACAGTGCGCGGCGTTGGAAGTTTTGCGGCTAGATCTGCAATAGAAGTAGTTGTCGTTGCACCTTCTGCACCAAGAGCCGCAACGGCTTCACTGGATAAATCAAAGACGGTTGAAGATATTCCGTGTTGGGACAAGCGGCGCACGATATTGGCGCCCATGCGGCCAAGGCCGACCATTGCAAAATTTGTCGTATTTGGCGCTGAATTCATGCCCTTAGTCTACTCGGCGAAAAAGGCCTCGGTATCAACGATTAAGCGAGTGTGGCGAGAACCACGTACATAACTCGCCGGTATCGATAGATCGGCTTCAATTATTTTGGTGACTGCGTCGGCTTTTCCTTCACCGGTTGCAACTATCCAAACCTTATCTGCGCTATTTATTGTCGCCATAGTGAACGAAATGCGAACAGCAGGTGGCTTTGGAGAATCTGCGATTAAGAAGACTCGATTTAAATTATCTAGATCGGCTCTTCCGGGAAAGATTGAAGCCACGTGTCCATCTGGGCCTAGCCCTAAAACAACCAAGTCAAGGTTTACATCAGCAAGTTGTGATTCATAGTCAGTTGCCGCATCTGCTGCTGAACCTGCATCACTGGCAATAACTTCATGTACGGAAACTTTCGAATTCTTTAATTTGTCATGAAATGGAAGTGCGTTGCGTTCCTCGCTATCGCCTGCAACAAATCGTTCATCACTCCACCAGATGTGTAGCCCTGCAAAATCACTTGAGTTTTGATTTAGAACTTCTACCAAACTCTTAGAAATTGCCAGGCCAAGAGTTCCACCAGTTAACGCCAGATCAAACCGGCCAGACTCAGTTAACCCTTCCTCAACGCTCTGCAGAATTTGTGCAGTCACCTCAGAGGTTAACTCTGCAGCATCGGCGTAGAGAGTTAGATCGAGTTGATCATCGATCTCGCCGAACTCGCCTTCGAAGTCGAAATCTTCATCGCTCATTGATTACTCCCCCAGCGTTGCAAGAAACTTTCTCGATCCATCTCGTAAATATCTTCTGGGCCATCAATCTCATCCATCTGCTGACCCATAAAGTTAAAACCAAAATATTTAATAACTGCGATAGAGGGAATATTCTCTGGGCTAACTGTATAGCGCAGCGTCTTAACTTCCGGAAAAGTCAGAACCCAACGCCACATTCCGAGCAGCGCTTCTTTGGCATATCCCTTGTTCTGATGAGCAGATTCGATTCCCAGACCAATTTCCATCATGCCATCGGCATCCGGTGCGCCGTGAAAACTGGTGCTTCCGATTACTTCCATAGAATCCGTTAAGACAATCCAGCGCACAAACCACTTATTTACTGACGCATCTTCTTTAACCTGCGGCACTCGCCAAGCAAGTGGGCCTTGGAAATCGATTAAAACTCGAAGTGGGTTAGTAAATTCCTCGCCAGCTAAGGCGAAGGTATCTGCGCGTTTTTCAAATAGATCGATCAAGTGATCGGCGGAAATATGATGGAGCTCAAGTCGCGGGGTGAGGATTACCGACTCTTTGTAATTCACTTAGCGCGCGCCGACCTTTGGAAGATGCCAATCAAATCGGATCGAAAGTTCGCGCACGAGCACAACTACTAAGCCTGCGACCAATGCCAGTAATCCGGAGTTAGTGTTGAAGTAATCACCAGTGACATAAACGAAAGATCCTGCCAAGCACGAGGTACCGATTGTTTCGCGGTGCAATAAGACTGGCTCTACTTGGCAAAGCACATCGCGTAACAAACCTCCGGTTACTGCGCCAATAAGGCCAAGGAAAACCGCCGCCAAAAATGGTGCACCGTGAGTCAGCGCAAATTGCGCACCTGAAATTGAGCAAACCGCCAATCCGATCGTGTCGAGCGTTAAGACAAATCGACCCACTGGCGTGGTGCGCTTAATTGCTAGCGTAATAACAACCGCAATTGCGACTCCCGCAAATAACCAGGTATGAAGTACCCAAGGCGGACGCTCACCCAAAAGTAAATTACGGAAAGTTCCGCCGGAAAGAGATGCGATAGCAGCGATAAATGCGATGCCGCCGTAATCAAGACCTTTATCTGCTGCGATGCGTGCGCCAACAAGAGCGAAGGCAAAGGTGCCCGCTAAGTCGAGAATATTTACTAAAAGATCTAGATCCACTGAATGAGTATAAGTTGAAAGCGTCGATTAAATTAGAGGCTTGCGAAAGCTTCTTCGAGAACTCCTAGAGCATCCTTCAAGAGTTCATCGCTGATTACGATCGGTGGCAAGAAGCGAATCACGTTGCCGTAAGTTCCTGCGGTAAGGATTAGAACTCCCTTACTTTGGCAATACTTGATGATTGAAGCCATCGCCGCAGGGTTAGGCGTCTTAGTTCCAGCTTCGACTAGTTCGATCGCTTGCATCGCACCGCGACCACGAACTTCGCCGATGATTGGATATTTCTTAGCAAGGGCAGTTAGCGATTCATTAAGAATTTTTCCGATGTGCAACGCGCGATCAACAAGTTTTTCTTCTTCAATCGTTTCGATCGCACCAAGAGCTGCAGCACACGCGATTGGGTTTCCACCGTAAGTTCCGCCAAGGCCGCCAACGTGTGATGAATCCATAATTTCGGCGCGTGCAGTAACGGCGGCAAGTGGGAGTCCGCCAGCAATTCCCTTAGCGGTGATGATCATGTCTGGAACCACGTTTTCATCTTCGCAAGCAAACATATTTCCGGTGCGGGCAAAACCAGTTTGAACTTCATCGGCGATAAAAACGATGCCGTTTGCGGTTGCAAACTTTGAAAGCCCAGGCAAGAAGCCCTTTGGCGGAACGATAAATCCGCCTTCGCCAAGAATTGGTTCGATGATTATCGCCGCCACATTATGTGCGCCAACTTCTTTTTCAATCTTTGAGGTAACGATATCTAGGTAATCCTGCGCCATGGTGGCGTGGTTGCCTTCGTAATGGAATGAGTAAGGCATTGGTACTCGGTAAATCTCGTTAGCGAATGGACCGAAACCTTCCTTGTAAGGAACGTTCTTGGCGGTAAGCGCCATCGTTAAGTTGGTGCGGCCGTGATAGGCATGTTCAAAAACGATAATTGCCGGGCGCTTTGTAGAGTGACGCGCAATCTTGATTGCGTTTTCAACAGCTTCAGCGCCAGAGTTCTGCAAAATCGATTTCTTCTTATGTGTTCCGGGTGTGATGCGGTTAAGCGCTTCGCATACTTCGATATAACCAAGGTATGGAGCGGTGGTGAAGTTGGTATGAGTAAATGCTTGAGCTGCCTCGATAACACGTGCAACAACGCGTGGGGCTGCGTTACCAACGTTTACTACGCCGATTCCGGCACCTAAGTCGATGATGCGGTTGCCATCAACATCTTGCAATATTGCGCCTTCACCACGTTCGATGATTGCAGGAATTGCCATTCCGAGTCCTGCTGAAACTGCCTCTTTACGACGCGCGATTATCTCCTGCGATTTTGGCCCTGGAATTGCGGTGGCCAAGTGACGTGATTGCGGGAGAGGGTCCTTTGAGGTCATGGATAAATTATAGAGCCACTTTTTAACTTATGTGCCGCAACAAGTTAGGCTCAGACAGTGGAGAAGAAATCTGAACTACGTCATAGCGCACCGCTGCTCGATGCCTACCTTTCTTACTTTGAGGCAGATCACACTCCATTCACTATTCCAGGTCATAAGCAGAGAGCATCACTTCTTGATACAGGATTAGGTGCTGTAGTTGATTCAGATATCCCGCTTTACGGTGGGTTAGATGAAATCAAATTAACCAATCAAGTACTTAAGAAATCTGAAGCACTTGCCGCAAAACTCTGGGGCGCAGATTTTGCGCGCTTCTCAACCGGCGGTTCCACCCACGCCAACCAGGCAGTTATTTTCGCGCTCGGTCAACCTGGTGACAAAGTTGCAGTTTCACGAACCGCACATCGTTCTGTCTTGAGTGCGCTGGTACTTGCCGGGCTTGAACCAATTTGGATGAACCCCGAAATTGATTCTGCAACTGGCGTACCAATCGGAATATCGGTTAACGAGTTGCAGCGCGTGTTGAGAGAAAGCCCTGTCGCAGTGCTCTTAACTGAACCCGGTTATCTCGGGACGTTATCTGACATATCTGCGCTGATCACTGCGGCGCATGAAAAATCTATTCCGGTAATTGTTGATGCGGCTTGGGGCGGCCATTTCGGTTTCCATCCCGATCTGCCACAGCATGTGATTGCACAAGGCGCTGATGCTTTGATCACTAGTGTTCATAAGGCGCTTCCGGGTTACAGCGCCTCGGCTTTGCTTCTTGCCCAAGCTAAATATTTAAGCGCCGAAAGACTCGAGCAAAGCTTTGAAACTACGCATACAACTTCACCTGCTGGCGCTCCCCTGGCATCGATTGATGCAGTACGTGCGCTTCTACAAACACGTGGATCAGAAGTACTAGGTGCGCTAATTGAAAACGTTACTCAATTTAAGATGGCGGTACAGGCGAATTTCGATCTGCCAATCTTTTTAAATCCAAGTGATTTTCTGCCAGGTCGTTTTGACCCAGTAAAAATCGTTTTACGAGTTCAACAACTTGGGACATCCGGTGTAGAAATTGAGAAAGCGCTTATCGCCCAAGGTGTTCGAGTTGAGATGGCCGATCGCGACACAATCGTCTTCTTGGCAACTCTGGCTGATACCGAAGCAGATTTCCAGGCGCTAGCTATGAAGTTGGTTCCGATACTCAAGAAGCTGCAAGGCGCACCACGGGAAAGTGCCACCGCACTTAGCTGGTCTGTTGTGCCACAGATTGCAACTTCTATGCGCGATGCGTACTTTGCAAAGACTGAAATGGTTAGCGCAAGCGATGCAATCGGCCGCGTATCTGCCGACTTGATCGCACCATACCCGCCAGGGGTTGCCGTCGTTGCACCAGGTGAACTCTTAACCGAACAAATTGTTAGCGGGCTCAGCGCTTCCCAGAAAGCAGGCGTACGGATTGCCTATGCAACTGATCCAACGCTGCAAAGCTATCGCGTCGTAAAGAAAAGTTAAGACTCTTTCGCGAACTTCTTAAGCGCATCTCCATATAGTCTAAAAACAGTCCAGTCATCCATCGGTATTGCACCGAGTGATTTATAGAAATCAATTGAAGGTGTATTCCAATTTAATACCCACCACTGGAAACGCTCATATCCGCGTTCGATACAAAGTTGCGCCAAAACCTTCATAAAGCCTTTGCCGATGCCATGGCCACGATATTCCGGCTGAACAAAGAGATCTTCTAGATATATTCCGGGCTTGCCCAACCAAGTTGAGTAATTCAAGAACCAGAGCGCAATACCGACGATCTTTCCATCAACTTCCGCAACATGGCAGAAAGCAACTGGGTGGTCGTTAAAGAGAGATTCGTTTATCTGATCAACCGTGGCAACCATTTGCTCGGGCGCCTTTTCATAGACCGCTAATTCATAAATTAGGCGATGTATATCGGAAACATCTTCAGGGCTAGCTAAACGAATTTGCATGGAGTGAGTTTAGGGGAAAAGAAAAACGGCCAGGTTTCCCTGGCCGTTCTCCCCTCGTGGATAAGTTAAAACTTAACCGATCTTTGCAACCAATGACTGAGCCTTCTTTAGGAAGTCTCCATCAAGAACGCTGAAGCCGAGTGCTGCTCCCTTGTCCTTCGCACATGCTGGCGAAAGGATGTAGGTAGCAAGTGACTTAACAGCAGCTGCCTTTGTCTTATCTGGGTATGAAGTATCTGCTAGCAAGTAAGAAACGATGCCGAGTGTGTAAGCACCTGGCTCCTTTGTTGCATAGTCGAATGTCATGATTCCCTTGTCATCCATCGCTGCTTGAGCAAGGAATGCAGAAGTGTTGATTGATGTTGGCTCAACAGCGTTACCTGCGCCGTTAATTACGTGTGCAACCTTTAGCTTATTTGCTACAGCGTAGTTAACTTCTGCGTAAGTAATTGAGTAAGGAGTCTTACCTGCAAGCTGTGAAACGCCTGTTGATGAAGATGCTCCAACAATACGTCCTAGGTTCTCAGGTGAGTTGATATTGCCTGGGAATGAAGATGTGAAGACTGAAGCCTTTGCCTTTGTCCAAACGGATGGGGCTGACTTGTTTAAGTAGTTTGTGAAGTTTTCTGATGTTCCTGATGAATCTGAACGGTAGATAACCTTGATTGGCTTATCTGGAAGTGTGTAGCGAGTAGTTGTTGAAAGCTTTGTTGCTACAACTGGATTGCCGTTCTTATCTAGAACAGCGTTTCCGTTCTTATCTTTCTTGTAAATGATCTTGTCGTATGCACGGTTGTTATCCTTGATGATCGCAGGATCGTTCCAACGTGTGATTGTTCCTGAGAAGATTCCAGCGATTGTTGATGCTGAAAGCGAAAGTGTGTTACGTGATGGAAGGTTGTGCAAGATACCGATTGGCGCTGCT
Organism: Candidatus Planktophila sp.; assembly: GCA_034680185.1. Taxonomy (GTDB): domain Bacteria; phylum Actinomycetota; class Actinomycetes; order Nanopelagicales; family Nanopelagicaceae; genus Planktophila. The sequence goes on along the minus strand of JAXITH010000001.1, from coordinate 7,621 downwards.
ACAACTGGAACGTGAATGATGCTTGCGCGCTTTGTTGATGCTGTGTGAGCTGCATCTGAGAACCAGAAATCTCCAACTGATTTATCTGAGTTTGTACGACCTGCACCTGAACCAGATGCTGCATATGTAAATGAGTGGCCGGAAGATGTTGCAAATGGAGCCTTGCAAGCTTCGATTAGAAGCGCAGGAAATGATGCGCCAGAACCTTGAAGATCAACTGCGTGAGCTGGAGTCGATGCTACCAACCCGAAAACTAGAGCAACTGCTGCAGATTTTGCGAGCATTGAAACTTTCATTAATTTTCCCCTTGTTTTAAATAGGTGACGAACAAGGAGAAAACTATGCACGTATGGTTAACGAACCGGAGCCTTGAGGCAAACGTTGGTCAACCGTTAGGTGAACAGCAGGTTACGACTATCCGAAACGGCCGGTGACGTAATTTTCGGTGCGCTGGTCCTTCGGTTGCGAGAAGATCTCGCTGGTGCGGGCTACTTCGATCATTTCGCCCGGGCCACCATCAGATAAGAAGAAGGCGGTGTAATCCGAAACGCGCGCCGCCTGCTGCATATTGTGGGTAACGATGACGATTGTCATTGAATCTGAGAGTTCACGAATTGTCTCTTCAATGCGCAGAGTTGATCCTGGATCAAGGGCTGAACAAGGCTCATCCATAAGCAATACCTGTGGGCTGACTGCAAGTGCGCGAGCGATGCAAAGGCGCTGCTGCTGTCCGCCTGAAAGTGATCCGCCATGAGCATCTAGGCGGTCTTTCACTTCATTCCAAAGACCAGCACGAACCAAACATGATTCAAGTAGTTCATCTTTATTATCAACTTTGAGCTGAGCAAGCTTTAATCCAGAAAGTACGTTCTCGCCAATAGTCATTGATGGGAATGGATTTGGCTTCTGAAAAACCATACCGATCTGCAGGCGAATCTTTGTTACGTCGACGCCAGGTGCGTAAACATCTTTACCATCGAGAAGAACTTCTCCAGCCATTGCAGCGCCTGGAATGAATTCATGCATACGGTTAATTGTGCGAATAAATGTTGACTTACCGCAACCTGATGGACCAATTAGCGCAGTAACTGAACCGGCGCTGAAATCTAAATTGATGTTAGAGAGAACATGGTTCTTTCCAAACCAGGCATGAATCCCACGCGCTTCCAGTCCCGTGCCTTGCGCAGAGCTGGCCTGAGTGCGTTGCGGCTTGGCGTTGGCCACACTTGCTAACGAACTTGGTTGAGCAGGTGATGACATTTCTTTCTCGCTTTCAGGAGTCTGGATCATTAGGAAACCTTTCGTGAAGTTAGCGCGCGCGCCAAGGTGAAGAGAATTAGAACCAAGATCATCAAAACTAGGAGCCCCGCCCACGCGCGAGTAATCGCTTCTGGAGAGCCAGCATTAAAGGCTTTCCAGATGTAATAAGGCATAGATCCAACTGAGCCATTAAATGGATTTGGATTAACTTTGTCGCCGCCACCAGTCAGTAGCAGGATCGGTGCGGTTTCACCTGCGATGCGCGCAACTCCCAAGATAATCGCAGTCATCAATCCGCTACGCGCCGCAGGAAGAACAATCATCGCAACTGTGCGCCACTGTGTTCCGCCAAGTGCTGTGCCCGCTTCGCGAAGATCGTTCGGGATTAGTAATAGGACTTCTTCAGATGTACGAGCAATTGTTGGAATCATCAAAATTGTTAAAGCAAGCGCTCCCATGAGAGCGGAGTAGCCTTTGGTGATTGGATAAAGAACTGCCGAAAGAATAAAGAGGCCAGCCACAATTGATGGCACGCCAGACATCGCTTGTACCAAGAATCGAATTGGCCCAGCGAACTTACCTTTAATTTCAGTTAGATATAGCGCAGTCAAAATTCCAAGAGGAACGCTCATAACGAGTGCAAGAGCTACCAAAGTTAGCGTTCCGGTGATCGCATGCAGGATGCCGCCGGTCGCGATTGGATCTGTCGGTGTCGCCATCGACATATCGTTGCTAAGGAGTCCAAAGTGAAGTCCCGGAAATCCCTTTTGTACAACGGTAAAGAAAATACTTGCGATTGGGAGAATTGTTAATACCGCACCTAAAGTCACAAGGATCTTTACCAAGGCATCTTTCGCTGCCGGTGCGCCTCGAGTCATTAGTGAATATGTTGCAGTTAAAACGCCATAGGCGACGAAGAAGATAAACCCGTAAGCAAGTTTTCCCTTCATCTCCGTTACGGCGACGAAACCAAATGAAAATAGCGCTGACGCTAAGAAGAATGAGAACTCTCGAATTCGATCAGCGGGCTTCTTCGCCCAAGGTTTCTGTGGCGTTGCTACGGCGCTCATCGTCCCGACTTTCCTGTTCGCTTAACAATTACATTTGCGATCGCATTTACCGAAAGCGTTAGGAAGAAGAGAACGAGACCGGCGGCCATAAGAGCTTTGATTTCATATGCGCTGGCTTCACCGAATTTAAGAATAATCAGCGAAGCCACGTTGCCGCCTGCGCCTAACAGAACATGCCAGTTAATCTGGAAGACGATGTTAAGAACTGTGTAAACCGCAACTGTTTCGCCCATCGCACGACCTAGGCCAAGCATCGCTCCACCAACTACACCGCTGCGACCATGAGGAATTACTACGGCCTTAATCATCGCCCAACGAGTTGCGCCAAGTGCAAATGCGGCTTGAATTCGATCAAGCGGTGCTTGTGCAAATATTTCGCGAGAGACGGAGGTAATAATCGGAATGATCATGATCGCCAGAACCACACCAGCAACAAATGGTGATCGGGTAAAAAAGTAAGGCTTAACTTCAAATAGTGGGATCCAGCCAAGGTACTTATTTATTAACTTTCCCCAGTATTCAACGCTAGGCATCAAGACCAAGAAGCCCCAGATTCCAAAGAGGATTGAAGGAAAGGCGGCCATCATGTCGATAACTGCTACCAGGATCTTCTTCATCCATTGTGGAGCGTAAAAATTTAAGAAAAGCGCTGAAAAAACGGAAATTGGAACTGCGATTACAACCGCTACGAGTGAGCAGAGAATTGTTCCGACCAACATCGCCGATAAACCGAAGTGGCTTTCGACCACGTTTGCGGATTCATCGAGAGTGATACTCCACTCAGCATTTGTAATAAATCCCAGACCCTCTTGGCGAAGAACTTCATATCCGCGATAGGCCAAGAAGAGCGCGATTAAGCCCAGAATTACAAGGGAAGATAAACCACCACTTGTAACAACACCACGAAATACTTTATCTGAACGACGTGGTTCAGTTGAGATTTCTCTTGGGCTAGGAATCGCTGTTGTTTGTGACACTTTATGCAAACTTTCCTGTTACCAAGAAAATTACGCGGCGTGAAACTGATACTGCATGGTCGGCATATCTTTCGTAATAGCGACCGAGCAACGTTAGATCAATAGCTGATTCGACGCCGTGCTGCCAAGTAGGCGCAATTAGCGCAGAAATTAATTGACGGTGGAGTAGATCCATCTCGTCGTCATCTTTCTCAACCTGCGCTGCCATGACAGTGTCGCGCGTTGAAATTACTACGCCGGTCTTTGTCGCGATCTTTTCTGCGGCAACGCCCATCGCTTCAATTAACTTCGCAACATCATCTGGAACCGCAGGCGCTGGGTGGCGAAGTCGAACAACCTTGGCAACGTGATGTGCAAGATCGCCCATGCGCTCTAAATCAGCTGACATGCGTAGCGCTGTGATTAACGCACGAAGATCGGAAGCAACTGGTTGTTGGCGAGCAATGATGTCGATAATTCGCGCATCCAACTCGTGCTGAACGGTGTCGATCTTTTCGTCAAAGGTAATGACTTCTTCAGCGAGCTGTAGATTCTTCTCCATAATCGCGCGTGTAGCTTTCGACATCGAGTCTGAAACCATCACGCTTAATTCAAAGAGGGTCTGGGAGACGCTATCTAGTTCGTCCTGGAATACGGATCTAATTAAAGGCATGGGCGCACGCTAAGCGGAGCGGATTAACGGTTCCCCAAGAGATGGTTAACGCAAGGTGAACTGCTGCGATTGGGTTAAGGCAGGGCTATAGAGTTTGGGCATGTGGCGCCGCGAGCAAAGATTGGCCGAGCGTGAAGAGCGGGTTCTTCCCGATCTGCTGCTCAACGCCCTAAACCAGCTCGATGGTGCGAGCTTGATACTCGCCCCGGGTGAGATCGCGATTTTTGCCAATAACGAAGCCCAGCAACTTGGCGTTTTAAAAGATGGTCGAATCCAGAGCGAGGAACTTCTTGCCTCCATTCGCGTTGTGCGTCGCACAAATATGAAGCAGACCGGGACCATTGAAATTGCACGTGGACCAATTGGCGAGGGAAAGCGCGAGATAACTGTAAACGTCATTCCGCTTTCGGAAGATGATTTGGTTCTCGTCCTGCTTCGCGATGAAAGTGAAGCACAACGTGTCCACGAAGTTCGCAGAGATTTCGTAGCAAATATTTCCCATGAGTTAAAGACACCTATCGGTGCGCTTTCATTGTTGAGCGAAGCGGTACTCGGAGCAAAAGATGATTCAGAAGCGGTTACAAAATTTGCTTCACGAATGCAGATCGAAGCCAAACGCTTAACTGACCTAGTACAAGAGATTATTCAGCTCTCGCGCGTGCAGGATTCAGATCCACTTCAAGAGGCGCAATCACTTTCGATAAATGATCTACTCAAGGAAGCTCTTGACCAATGTCGAACTACCGCCGAATCACGTCGAATTGCACTGGCTTACTCAGAAACCGAGGATGCAAAGGTTTTGGGCGATCGCGATCAATTGACTATGGCAGTCCACAATTTGATTGAAAATGCCATTAATTACTCCCCAACCGATACACAGGTTTCAGTAATTACAAGCATCGAAAAAAACATTGTGACAATTTCGGTAGCAGACCAAGGAATCGGCATTCCCGATAGTGAAATTGAACGTATCTTCGAACGTTTCTATCGTGTAGACCCTGCCAGATCCCGCGAAACCGGCGGAACAGGTCTTGGTCTATCTATCGTTAAACATATTGTCTCTAAACATGGTGGAGAAATATCTGTTTGGAGTTCTGAAAATGTAGGAAGCACATTTTCAATCAGGCTTCCAATTCAATCAATTAAAGAGGGTGAAGCATGACCAAAGTTCTCATCGTTGAAGATGAAGTTTCTTTCTCAGATGCGCTGGCTTATTTGCTCAAGAAGGAGAGCTACGAAGTTGAGGTTGCCGTAAATGGCACCGAAGCTATCGAACGGTTCCAAAGCTTCAACCCAGATTTAATTCTGCTTGATCTGATGATTCCTGAGGTTTCCGGAACCGAAGTCTGTCGCGTTATTCGATCAACTTCACAGGTCCCGATCATCATGTTGACCGCCAAAGATTCTGAGATCGATAAGGTCGTAGGGCTAGAACTTGGCGCTGATGACTATGTGACCAAACCATATTCTTCAAGAGAATTGCTCGCTCGCATGAAAGCGGTCATGCGCAGAAATTCTTCGGAAGGCTCAATATCTGACGAGGGATCACTTCTCGCCGTTGGATCAGTGCGAATGGACCTGGATAAGCATCAGGTGACGGTAAATTCCGTTTCGGTAACTTTTCCACTCAAAGAATTTGAACTACTTGAATTTTTAATGCGTAATAGCGGCCGTGTCTTAACCCGCAGCCAACTGATCGATCGCGTTTGGGGCAATGACTACTTTGGTGACACCAAGACCCTCGACGTGCACATCAAGCGTCTGCGCTCAAAGATCGAAGAAGATCCCGCAAATCCCAAGATTATTCACACGATTCGTGGCCTTGGTTACAAACTAGAGATCTAAAGCCCCAGCAAGTTATCGGTGAATTTATTGCCGAATTTATTTGTTGGATCAATTTCGGCGACTAACTTTTTGAATTCATCGAGCTTCGGCATAACCGATTTAAAGTAGTCGGGGCTAGCAGAAAACACTTTGCCGAGATGTGGGCGATAGCTAAATGGAGCAAGCGTTGCTTCAACGACTTTAACCATTTCGTAGACCGCATCGACTTTCTTCCAAGTGAAGTGGATTCCAATTGAGTCGCGCTCAAAATGCGGGCTCATCCAGAGATCGTCAGCTGCGATCGCTCTGATTTCAGTTACCCAGAGAATTTCATTTATCTGTGGTGCAATCTTTTCAAGAGCAGCGATAGCGGCGGGTCCGTCTTTGCGGGAAACAAAGAATTCGCTCTGAATCTCATCACCGGCACTTGGCGTGAACTCCATTTTGAAATGTGGCAAACGCAGATGCCATGGGCCACTTACCGCCATTTGTTCGGTGCAAGGTTCAGGGTTTAAACCAGGCAGTGGGTGGCGATTAGAAGTCGCCGGATACGCCTCAAATAGTTCGGTCGGTGCAGTTGTTCCAGATTTAAATTTTGCCCAAACTTCACCTCCACCTGCGGCGGCCCAAGTAGTGAAGTAACTGACGCTGTAAGCAAGGCTCATGATCTGATCAAGATTTGCCGCATAGCTTTCGCGAGACATGCCCCGATAAACAGTTTGTGAAATATTAAATGTTGGTTCAATCGCCAAATCTAAATTAATTACAATTCCTGTTAAACCAAGCCCAACAACATATCCTTCAAAATTAGGCTCGCCTTTCGAAACTCGTTTTAGCGAACCATCAGGGAGCGCAACTTCCAAACTTCTTACTGCCGTTGCTAAATTTCCGTTGTCAACGCCAGAACCATGGGTGGCAGTGGCTACCGCGCCGGCAACCGAGATATGTGGCAGTGAAGCCATATTGTGAATCGCCCAACCGCGTTCGTGTAGAGCCACTGCCAATTCTCCGTACTTCAAACCTGCAGGAACACGAACTGTTTGGCTCTCTTTATTGATTTCAATTTGTCCAGAGATACTTGCTAGGGAAATCGCTACCGCATTTGTATCCGCAATAGAGTTGAAGCAGTGTGCACTTCCGCGGGCTCGCACTTTTGGGCTAACTGAAATGATCTCTTGAAGTTCGCCAATCGAGTCAGGCTCGGCAAATTTGGAATCTTGGAAAGTTACGGTGCCCGACCAGTTTGTGCTCATAAAATAATGGTAGCCACTATTGCCGCTCCACGTACCTTCTTCGCTATCATCACTCCATGCCGCTGGATTCAATGCACCCGACGAAGGCCGTGCTCGTAAGAACTGTGGTCGAATTGTTAGATACGCAGCTCCCCACCGAAATCCATGCCGATAACGTGCTAGAAATTTCGGGCATTTCAAAGGGCTCCATGTATCACCACTTCGAAGATCTTGGCGAACTAATTGAAACCGCCCAGGTTTACAGATATTCAAAGTGGATCAATAGATCTATTGGGTTAATGACCGAAATCCTTCCAAGGGCAAAAAGCGCCGCTGAATTGCGTGCCGCACTCATGGAGGTTACAAAACTAACGCAGGGCCACGAATTAGCACGTTATCGATTAGAACGCGCTCGAACTCTTTCAGCCGCTGAAGGTAATTTACGTTTTCAAAAAGCCCTCACGACTGAAACTGAGAAACTGACAGATTCGCTAGAAGATCTTTGCCGCGAAGTTATTGAAAAGGGTTGGTTCCGCAAAGATCTCCATCCTCGCGCCCTTGCAGTGTTTATTCAGGCTTACACCCTTGGCAAACTAGTGGATGACT